>CAYSLW010000015.1:5460-16337 GCA_964431955.1 uncultured Candidatus Methanoperedens sp.
GACTGCCTGCAAATACACAAAATCAAATGCTGTAGTCATTGCGAGTGAATACGAGAAAGGATTTTACCAGATACTAAGCATAGGCGCGGGTCAGCCCAACAGGGTGGATGCGATTCGCAAGCTGGCTGCCACAAAAGCCGTTGAGAATTTAAAACTTCTTTATGCAAAGGAAAAACCTCGAATGAGCGAGGGCGAATTCATTAAACGTAACCTGAACGAATGCGTTCTTGCAAGCGATGCCTTCTTCCCATTCGACGACAGCATCATTCACTCGGCAGATTATAATATTAGATACATCGTGTCGCCGGGTGGTTCGATAAGGGATAAGGAAGTGATTGCTGCTGCGAACAGGCTTGGGGTTTCACTCGTGTTTACAGGGATGAGGCATTTCCTGCATTAAAGTAAATTGACAGAATCAGGTTAGCTCTTCTAAATGAATCCATAAAAAAGTGCTCAAGATTTTAAAACGTTCAGAAAAGGATAAAGCTGAATCCGGGGATATCACAGGATTTATACCCTTTCGATGATATTGAAAACTTTAAGACCCCCCATGACCCCAGGAATACTTGAATCCTATCAAAACCACATCGCAGAGAGGCAAAGACTGGGAATCTCCCCCCTGCCTTTGAATGCCGGGCAGGTAAAAGCCCTGTCAGAATTGGTTCTCAATCCGCCGGAAGGCAAAGAGGAACTCATTTTAAAACTCCTGAAAGGGCATGTTCCCCCGGGTGTTGACCCTGCTGCACTTGAAAAGGCAAAGCTTCTAAGGCGCATAGCGCTTCGTGAAAAAACCTCCGGAATAATCTCGCCCAGCGATGCGGTAAGGCTGCTGGGCATGATGAAAGGCGGGTATAATATCGAGACACTTATAGGATTGCTTGATGACGAGGCACTGGCGGATGGTGCAGCATTTGCCCTCTCAAACACTATTTTGATATTCGGTTTCTTTGATAAGCTCGCCGGGCTTGCGCGCACAAATCCTGATGCTGCGAAGGTCATTAAAAGCTGGGCTAAAGCTGAATGGTTTACACGAGAGAAAGAACTTCCAAAAATGCAGAAAGTGACAGTGTTTAACGTTTCAGGCGAGGTGAATACGGATGACCTTTCACCTGCATCCAGTGCCGGAACACGCGCCGATATTCCGCTCCACGCTTTATCCATGCTTGAATCCCGATATCCATCTGCAATCAACGACATTATAGAGTTAAAAAACAAAGGGTATCAGATTGCATTTGCTGCAGACGTGGTCGGAACAGGCAGCAGCAGGAAATCTGCCATGAATTCCCTTATCTGGTGGATTGGAAAAGATATTCCCGGCGTCCCGAACAAGCGAACGGGCGGGTTTATTCTGGGAAGCCAGATTGCACCCATTTTTTTTAATACAGCGAGGGACAGCGGCGCTCTCCCCATCAGATGCGATGTGTCGCAACTGAAAACAGGCACGGTAATCACAATAGATTTCGCAGGGAGCAGGCTCCTTGATGAAAATGGGTGCGAGATAACAACGTTCAACATGGAACCTGAAACGCTTCTTGATGAGTACAGGGCAGGAGGTAGGCTTCTCCTCATTATCGGAAAAGAGCTTACCAGAAAAGCGAAGGTCGCACTTGGATTGCGATATGATTTGTTTATCAAACCCGCATTGCCTGAGGCAACAAAGCGCGGCTACACCCTCGCCCAGAAGATTGTGGGTAAAGCATGTAATCTTCCTGGAGTAAGACCTGGCAACGCATGTCTTACCAGAATAACCACAGTAGGTTCCCAGGACACTACAGGCACGATGACAGCAGAAGAAATAAAAGAATTCGCCTGCGTAGAGTTCCAGGCGCCTCTTGTCATGCAGTCCTTCTGCCATACAGCAGCATACCCAACGCCAGAGGACAGGAAGATGCACAAAGAACTTGCGCAGTTTTTCAAGGGACGGGGCGGCGTGGCATTGAAACCCGGAGACGGCATAATCCACTCATGGTTGAATCGCATGCTCCTGCCCGATACGGTTGGAACAGGAGGAGACAGCCATACCCGCTTTCCGATCGGGATTTCATTCCCTGCAGGAAGCGGGTTGGTGGCTTTTGCCGCATCTCTGGGTGTCATGCCCCTGGATATGCCTGAAAGCGTGCTTGTAAGGTTCAAAGGCAAGCTCAATAGAGGCATTTTTTTACGTGATGTAGTGAATGCCGTCCCATATTTTGCGCAAAAACAGGGCAAACTCACCCTGGAAAAGAAGAATAAAAAGAACATCTTCAACGGCAGGATAATCGAGTTCGAAGGTCTCCCAAACCTTAGTGTTGAGCAGGCATTTGAACTCACAGACTCAACTGCCGAGCGGACGGCTTCGGCTGCGGTTATAGCTCTTTCACAGGAGCAGGTTGTTCGGTATCTCAGAACCAATATATCCATTTTAAGCTCGCTATTAAATGACGGTTATACCTCAGTGGCTCTGGAGATGCGCATAAAAGCTATGGAGGAATGGCTGGCTCGTCCGGCTCTGCTGAAAGCAGATGACGATGCGGAATATGCCGATGTGCTGGAAATTAATCTGTCAGAAATAAAAGAGCCCCTGCTTGCATGCCCCAATGACCCGGATTACATAAAACCGCTTTCTCAGGTAGCTGGAGAAAAAATTGATGAGGTATTCATGGGTTCGTGCATGATAGGTCTTGAACATTTCCAAAGAGCTGCGGGGATACTCGGAAAGGCAAGCAGGATATTACCGAAACTCTGGATTGCACCTCCCACCAGACTTGTTGAAAAACATATGAAAGAAACTGGAGAATATAATATATTCAAGGAACTTGGGGCAAGGATGGAGATCCCGGGGTGCAGCCTGTGCATGGGCAACCAGGCAAGGGTGGCAGATAACACAATCGTGTTCTCAACATCCACGCGCAATTTTGATAATCGCATGGGTAAAAATGCAAAGGTTTACCTTGGCTCGGCGGAACTTGCCGCAATTACCGCAATGCTCGGGAGGATTCCGAGTGTCGAGGAGTATTTTGAGCTTGTGGAATGATGCAATGCTGGTGCAGCAATGAAGTGGTATTTAATCCTGATTTTGCTTTCATTTCTTGCGGCAGGATGCATCGCTCCAGAAATACGGACGGGGAATCCTGTCGATTATGAACTTCCGGGTCTTAATAATACCACTATTTTTTACCTGAACATCTCATCCGTTCAGGTTATAGAGAATGTTATCAATTCAACAGCAGTTGGATTTATTATCATGGACAAAACTGAAATGAATTTCAGGAATCCCGTTGCAGTGGATTATTCAGGCAATAACGTCAGTTTCAATGTCTCAAAAGTGCTTTTTGTCGGAAAAAATTTTGCACGGTTTGAATTTAGCTCTCCCTTTTCAGGGTTCGTGGCATTCACTCAATCGGGTGGTCAGGATTTTACCTATCCTCTGACAAAAAACGGAACGATTCGCGTGGTTTTACCGACAAATTATACTTCACAATCCATGTTTTTAGGGGCTGCACAGCCAGAACCCGATAATGTTACCATAGATTCAAAAGGAAGAGAAGTGCTTATCTGGGAAAATCCTTACCCTGAACATAAATCAATCCGGGTGAAATACAGCCATGAAGATGCTCCCACACTATTGTTTTATTTCTTTTTCTCGCTGTTCATCTTTGCCGCTGTGGTTCTGGGATATTATTACCTCAGCCTGAATACATTGAAGAAAAAACGCACTCTTATTGAAAGGGATGTTAGAAAGTAGATTTTATGGATTGAAAAAATTAGATATTTTTTTGTATAACTTATACGTGTTTAATGATGGATGTCAAGTGTAACTTTTCTCGGAACTGGAGGCGGGAGGATGGTAGTCCTGAACCAGCTACGCAAAAGCGGCGGTTTCTGGCTTAAACTGGATGATGTGAATATACTGCAGGATCCGGGACCGGGTTCCTTAGTCATGGTTCACCAGCTTCGCCTCAAGCCCAGAAACCTTGATGCAATTATATTATCCCACAGACATATCGATCATTCTAATGACGTCAATGTCATGACTGAAGCAATGACAGGCGGCGGTTTTTATCCTCGTGGACGATTAATTGTCCCGGGAGACTGTCTGAATTCCGACCCTGTGGTACTTCAATACATAAGACCATTTGTTGAAATAACTAAAATAAAAAAAGGTATGGAAATCACCCTCCGGAATATTAAAATCGAGTTCCCTACCCAGAATATGCATCCAGTTGAAACATATGGTGCCATTTACACATTCAAATCCGGACGGCTGGGATACATATCTGATACAGAATATTTTCCTGGACTGGCAGAGGCTTACAAGGGCGTTGATTTCCTGATAATCAATGTGGTGCGGATGAAGACAGATAAAAGAATCCGCCATCTGAATATGGGTGAGGCAGTCGGGTTAATCAATGATATCAGACCAAAGCGGGCGATATTGACACATTTTGGTTTACAGGTACTGAAATCCTCCCCCGAGCTTCAGGCAAGGATTATTTCAGAAAAAACCGGGGTGGAAGTCAAAGCCGCATACGACGGTATGAGTGTAAATTTTGAAGAGCAGGAAACCAGGAAGTGGTTCTAAAGCTTGCGCCTGACTGCTTCTATTTTCTCTGCCATTCCTTTGGGAGCGTCTCTTCTGTCATCGATGGTGAGGTGCGTGACTACCCTTTTTACACCGCTTTTGACCAGTACTTCATGGGCGGCTTTTACTGCACGGAAGGCATCGTCAATAGAGGCGACTTCCAGCACCGTGCCCATCGGGGTCAACTGGTATTTTACACCCAGTTTATCGATAGCTTTAACGGCATCAGCTATATGTTTGCTCATGCCTGTATCCCCTGTTCCCAGGGCGACAATCTCAAGTTCCGCAGTAATGATTGATTTCATCACAATGTTGTGTAGGCTGTAAGAGTTAAAATAGTTTCGGTTGCTCAACCAAGCTAAAAGTATATAAAAACTTCAACGTGCGTTAACCATGTGTATTACAAAAATTATACGCATTTCAGTCACTTACTCTATGTTGAAGGCACAAATCATCAATATTCCTGCATTTGAGAAAATTCGAACTCATGCTACATAAAACTTCTATTAAAAAAGAAGCTTCTATATTCTATATGTTCAATTTTCTCATGTTCACAAAGTTTACAAAAACCTCCATCACCAGAAAAGATTAAAGACTGTCTTTCTTTATTAGCCAGTATCAAAGATATATCGGCTAATCCGAATTTTATCTTCTCATGGGTTATTATTTTTTCTTTTTCTATATGAAACTCCCCTATTTTTATTAGAAACTCCCCATAAATATTGAAAAATTCCTCTTGCAATCAAAAACACCTACGGCGTGAATGAGAAGAGGACCTGTATCGATTGCAATATTATTAGCTGAAAAAAACTTTTTGATCATTCAATCTTCGGGAACGACAAGTTCCTGTTCGTTAATTGAACCATCTTCAAAATCAACTTTAACCATATAACCAACCTGTTTTCTTGCTCCAACACCTGGGAAAAAGGCACATGTAACTTCCCACTGCTTCTCAGTCATATTCTTTTTCATGTTCAACACCATGAAGCCCATAACAGCATTCGCGCCATGCACACTTTCAAAATAATCCCTAACTTTCAAAGCAGCTTCATTACCAGTTATCATATTAAATCACTAATGACTGATGTGACCTCATATATAAATAAATTTCCCCGTACTTGAAGGATACGGAGCATGTTAGCGTTTTTTGCCTATAAAACTTTTCCTGCATTTCATCAAGCGCAAAAAGTCCATTCTACCTTGGATTTTCCATGCAATATACCTTGCGAAAATAAAAAGTCTATCCAAAACATTCAATAGCATTTAAAGAATAGTATAATCAATGACCCCGGAGCTTACCTTCTTCATCTATGCCTTCACATCCATCTTTGCCATTGTCAATCCTGTCAGCGGCGTGATGGTTTTTATTTCCATGACCTCGCATCTGAGCCAGGCAGATAAGACATACATAGCAAAGCGTTCCGTGGCGATAGCCTGCATTATTGCAATTATTTTTTCCATATCAGGAGAAATTATATTAAAACTTTTTAACATCACAGCCGATTCCCTGAGGGTGGCTGGAGGAATATTGCTTTTCCTTGTGGCAATAGACATGCTATTTGCAAGGACTACACGGGAGAGCATTACATCCGAGGAATTAAAAGATGCGTCACAGAGAGAAAATATCTCGGTATTCCCCATAGCAATGCCCCTCCTGACAGGACCGGGGGCGATTACCACAATCATAGTATTGATAAGAACAGCAGAAAATTTCGACTCAAAACTGATAGTTATAGGAGCAATCCTGCTTACTTTTTTTATCACCTTTTTGGTTTTCAGGTTCTCTGATTATTTTAATAAGGTGGTGGGAATGACCGGCATGCTTGTAATGACCAGACTCATGGGTCTTTTCCTTGCAGCCATAGCAGTTGATTTCATTTCTACAGGGATTAAAGGACTATTCAAATTAGCTTAAGTTATGGATATCCTTGCAGTAACCGGAAAAATGGCAGAGAATGCCGTAAAAAAAGCTGTACAGACTGTCGCAGATGTTCTTGTACTGGATATAGATATTGCGGCTTTTATCACTCCTGCCCTTCTTCGCCGCTATCTACCAGATAAAAAATATGAGCTAATACTTATCTCAGGTCTTGCATCAGGTGATTTCTCAGGGCTTGAAAAGGAAATAAATACGCTTATAAGGCTTGGACCGAAGCATGCTGTCGACCTCGATTTTGTTCTCTCCTTTGCCGATAGTATAGCTTTTTCCACGAAAGTACCTGCATGCGAACTCCTGATTGAAAAAAGACGTTCCAATGCTTTCGGTAGGGTAATCGAACTTGAAGAGAGGTCAGTTTCGCCTTTAACTTTAAAAGGAGTGAAGCTCGGCGGGGATTCCAGGATGAAGGTGATGGCTGAGATAGTGGATGCGGGTCATTTAACTCGGGGGGAGCTGATAAATAAGATATCATATTTTGTAGAAAAGGGCGCGGATATCATAGATCTTGGAATCTCCCTCGATACTACACTTTCGGAAGTCAGGAAAGCCGTTAAAATTGCAAGCGGAGTTTCAGCTCTTCCCCTGAGTATCGACACGCTTGACCCTCTGCTCATCAACGCAGCCCTGGATTCTGGAGCAGATATTGTTCTCAGCCTGAACTCTGAAAATATCAATGAGGTAAAAGAGAATGTTATAAGACATAACGCGGCTGCTGTTGTAATTCCAGATTGTTCTTGCGATTTAGAGAGTCTATTTAAGAATATCGAATCCGCTCAATATTCAGGAATCACCAATATCATCGCAGACCCCGTGCTTGAACCCCCTGGCAGCAGGTTTGTGGAATCCATAAACAGGTATTACGAATTCAGGAAACGCGACCCAAGAACGCCTCTTTTTTTTGGCGCGGGTAACGTGACAGAGCTTATGGATGCAGATTCAATCGGGATTAATGCCATGCTCTCCGGCATTGCATCGGAGTTTGAAGCCAGTATCTTATTCACACCCGAGTTCAGCTCAAAAGCCCATGACAGCGTGTTCGAGTTAAAAACCGCATCCATGATGATGGTGCTTGCAAGAGAACGGGGCAGCGCCCCAAAAGACCTTGGGATTGACATGCTGGTGATAAAGGAAAAACGAAGGCGTGAATTCGCAAAGCCACCTCTTAATTTTATAGAAGCAAAAGGCATTGAAAAATGGCATCTTGACCCGGCAGGATGTTTTAAAATTGATATTACAGGCGATGAAATCCATGGAGGAAAGCTCGAGCCGGGAAAAATTGTGGCAAAAAATACCCCGGGGACACGCGCAATTGCAGGGTCAACAGCTCGGGAAGTTCTCGATACCATCATCGTGCTTGGACTTGTATCCAGGCTTGACCATGCTGCTTATCTTGGCAGAGAACTTATGAAAGCTGAACTTGCCCTGAAATTCAAGAGGAGCTATTCCCAGGATGACAAATTTTGAAATCATAAAAAAATTCGCAGATGATACTGATATTTCTGAAATTCTCACCCGTGTCCTTAAGACCCCGTATTCCGAAACCCCGTATTTAAATACGGGGATTAAGGGGATTACTGGGACTGATGAAACACTGGGCACAAAAGAAGGTGTTGAGTTGCTTGAAAGCAATAATCTCAACCTCCTGGGCGCAGCAGCGGACATGCTGCGAAAACAGAGCGTTGGAGAGCTGGTTACCTTTGTTGTGGACAGGAATATAAATTATACCAATGTTTGCTCTTCGAAATGCAAATTCTGTGCATTCTACAGGGAACCTGATGCACAAGACGCTTATGTTTTAACGATTAAAGAGATTCTGGCAAAAGTTGATGAGGCAGTTTCGCTGGGCGGAAGTCAGATTCTCCTGCAGGGGGGGTTGAACCCGGATATTCCCATTGATTATTATGAAGAGATGCTGAGGCAGGTAAAAAAAAGGTTCGACGTGCAGATGCATGCATTCTCTCCGCCTGAGATTGTGCACATCTCAAAGTTATATGGGTCAGAAATAAAAGAAACGATTTCACGCCTTCATGAGGCAGGGCTTGATTCCATACCAGGCGGAGGGGCTGAAATCTTAGACGATCGCGTGCGAAGCACCGTCTCGCCCAATAAAATCGGATGGAAAAAATGGGAGGAGGTGATGCTGGCTGCGCATTCGTTGGGTATTCCCACTACTGCCACAATGGTCTTCGGGCATGCTGAAACTCTGGAAGAGAGGGTAAAACATATTATTCGAATTCGTGACATACAAAAAAAACATAAGGGGTTTACCGCATTTATACCCTGGAGTTTTCAAGAGGAGAACACGCAGTTAAGCGGGACATCCACAGGAATAGATTATCTGAAAATGGTCGCAGTCTCGCGCATTCTTCTCGATGGGGATATCAAAAACATCCAGGCTTCATGGGTGACACAGGGTCTTTCTGTGGCGCAGGCAGCATTGAATTTTGGCGCAAACGACCTCGGCGGGACGATGATAGAGGAGAATGTCGTTCGTGCCGCGGGAGTGCCATATCAGCGCAAAACCGCAGATGAGTTCGTTCACATTGCGAAAAAAATGGGGCGACCAGTTGCGAAGCGGGATACGCTGTATAATATCATAGAACGGTATTAAGACCCCGTATTTAAATACGGGGATTAACGTCATAACCGCATCTCATCCATAAGAAGAGCCTCCCATTTTCTCTCCCCGAGCACAACTTCGAACTCCAGCGGCGAAAGAATTGGGACATGAAATCTCTCAGCATCGTCAATAGCGATTCTTGGGCATGCTGTATTCACGTACGCATCAACTTTAAATGCCAGCAATTGTTCAGGAGTGACTACATCCATCAGGATAATAAGCGCCTCAATGCCATGCTTATTTGCAATACCCACAAGCTTTTGCGAAAGTTTCATTCTATTCTGTCCACTTTTTGTAGAAACGATAATACCGAAGACTTTTGCAGACATTGAGCTTGCGATGAATCCGCTTCGTTTTCGCAAAAATTTTTCAGCAGAAACCAGAAGTGCCTGGTTCAAATACGGGTCTGCCGCAATCACCCTTTTCCCTGTCGCAATCGCAACCCCGAGCGGGTGAAAAAAGCCGCTGCCGACATAGAGAATTTCCTCGCAATCAACCCGTGCTGCCGTGAAATTACATCCGATGACCTGACCCGGGTAACTTACTCTCAAATCTCCTTTCCCAATAACGCATTCTTTTCCAGTTTTTTTGAGAAAAATGCAGACTTCTTCTAATTTATGAACATGCTGGACTGTAGTTATAATGCCAATCTTATTGGTTTTTAACAGAGGATGCGCCGCAAGAACTGCGGGGATGACATCAATGCTTGAACGCGCTTCAATGAAAGCCACATTATCATATTCCCCCATTCCTGCATGCCCGAAATGGAAAAGTATATCGACTTTACCTGCAAGAATGGTATCAACATCACAGGCTCCAAAGCAGGGGTTGCCTGAAATAATCACGCTTGCTCCGGTTTTTTCTTCGATATCCCGGGCAATATTAATAGCCTGCCTTTTCAGACCTTCAGGAAATTGAAGACCTGCCGTTTTGCAGTGTTTATCCTTTATAATTTTAAATACACGTTCTAAGTCAAAATCGAATTGTTCCATTACAACTTCCTTGCTATAATATACGCTTCTTTTTTCAGAGGTTCCAGTATATCAATAATCTCCAATCCAAGGGAAGACAGCCTCCTGAGGATCGGCTCCCTGTCCATTTCTTTTGGTAATTTCAGCACATGCAAGAGCATACCGCCGCTCTTCAGCGCAGTAAGTAAGTTATCAAGGGCTTTTATGGACGATAAAGGGCTTGCAGTGATATCCATAAGCAAAACATCGAATTTTTCGCAATCATTTGGCATTGTGTACACATCCCTGAATTCCACTGTTATATTTGGGTGTTCATGGGCAAGCTTTTTGAGTTCTCTTCGGAACTCGCGGCTGAACTCAATGCCGTGGACCTGCGAGGCAATCTCAGATGAAAACAAAAGAAAACCCCCTGCGCTTGAACCGATGTCTAAAACAATATCCCCTTTTTTGATGATATTTGTCTTCTCCTGTATCTCTTTAAGTTTCCAGTAGCCTGCTGGTTTATCCATATCCTCTGTTATTTCTACTTTATCAGAATATGCGACATCATGAGAGGGTTTGGTAATGACCCTATCATTAACTTTCACATACCCTTCGATAATGGCACGTTTTGCGCGCCCCCGGGAGCCGAGATTGCCAATCTCAACAAGATAATAGTCAAGCCTCATGAATCACCTGTATAATTATTGTTTTCCAAAGGTTAATAACCAACAAACTATATTAAAAACATACCGTGCCGAGGTGGCAGAGCGGACTAACGCGGCAGGCTCGAGACCTGTTTTACCT
>CAYSLW010000016.1:0-16276 GCA_964431955.1 uncultured Candidatus Methanoperedens sp.
TACAGGAGAATGCCGCTGCTTATGACACTCCTGTAAAGTTCCCATTTTTCAATTTCTCCAATCTTTAACGACAAAGCATTTTTTAATCCTTTTAATCTCCATTTCTCATTTACTTCAGACATTTCAAACGATTTCAGAACTTTTTTTGCAGTCTCATCGACCTTTTTTCGCCTTTCGGTATCTATAAAAAGATCTATATCGCTCTCGTTATCGAAATCTCCTCGAGCCACAGAACCAAACAAGATTATCCTGTCTATATCTCCAACTATTTCAGACCTTAGCAAAAAAGAACAGAAATCCATAGCATAAGCTATCAGTTCATGCTTATTCATTAAGCATCACCAGAATCAATTTTTCAACTTCATTAAAAAGCTCTATGATTTCTTTTATCTGTTCTGAGGGTTTTGGAGAGCCATAAGCAAGATTTTCGCTTGAACTTTCCAGATAACCTTCATCAACAAGATTATTTCTATGTAGATATACTGAAAGAAGCTCGACTATTGCACGGGAAGCATTTAGCCCCACTGTTCTCTGAGATTTTTCCAATCCCCTTATCTCAAGCGCCCAGGAGAAGATATTGTCTCTGTATTCCTGATATGCTTTCCAATGGTCTTCTTCCTTCATAATAATAAATTATGTAACTGAGTTTATAATTATTTTGTTACTTTGTTACATATGTTACTTAGTATATAAAAGTTATGTGATATGGTCGCATATTAGAGTCCTATTCGATCCCCACTACTGTTGCGATTAAGATTCAAAATATTTTGGTTAGTTATTCTTCCATTTCTTTAACTAAATCAAATGCTCCGCAATCCCCTCGGAAATCACATGGTCGCAGTAAATGCACCGGAGTTCCACTGGCTTCTTGTTCACAGCGAACTTCGAAATAACAGGCTCGTTCGTATTGGAAATACAGTTGGGATTGGCGCATTTCACTACGCCTTCAAGGTGCTCTGGAAGGTCAACTTTATATTTCTCGATAACTTCGAAGTCGCGGATGATGTTAATCGTGGCATCGGGCGCTATCAGCGAAATCCTGTCCACCTCTTCCTCTTCAAGCTCCCGGTCTTCAACCTTTACTATATCCTTCAATCCCAGGACGCCGCTGGGCACGTTCATAGCCACGCTTACCACGGCACTTGTGGTGCCAGAGATTCCAAGTATGCGCAGCACATTGAGCGCCTGCCCTGCTGTGATGTGGTCAATTACAGTGCCATGCTTTATACGCCGCACACGCATCTCCTTCTCTGTCATACCGCCCCCATAGCCATTGCCAGAATTGCCATCCTGACAGGAACACCGTAGAAAGACTGCTGGAAATATCGTGCGTACTTTGTCCTGTCGACAGCCGGGTCGATCTCATCCACTCTGGGCAGCGGGTGCATTATTATGAGATTGTCGCGGGCTTTTTTCAGGAGTTCCTCTGTGACCCTGTGGCTGCCTGCCACTTTCAAGTACTCAGCCGGGTCAGGGAAGCGTTCCCTCTGTATCCTCGTTACGTATAATACATCAATATCCCCAATGACATCCCCGATATTCGCAGTCTCGCTGATGCTGGCGCCCTGTTTTTTCAGGTCTTTCTTGATAACATCGGGCATCTTGAGCTGCGCCGGCGAGATGAGGGTCATGCTGGCATGATACAAGGATAAAGCGTAAGCAAGTGAATGAACAGTCCTGCCGTACTTGAGGTCGCCCACAAGCGCAATTTTTAGCGGGGAAAGACTGCTCTCCCGCATTATGGTATAAAGGTCAAGCAGCGTCTGCGTGGGGTGATGCCCTGCTCCGTCTCCGGCATTGATTATGGGGACTTTCGAGTACTCAGCCGCCATCCTGGCAGAACCTTCCCGCGGGTGTCGCAAAACTATGGCATCCGCGTAGTTTTCTATCACCCTTATGGTATCTGCAAGCGTTTCTCCTTTCGCCACAGAGCTTGCTTCAATCGCTCCAAGGTCAATGACTTCGCCCCCCAGCCTTTTCATGGCAGTCTCAAAAGAAAGCCTTGTGCGTGTGCTGGGCTCATAAAAAAGTGTGGCAAGGAGCTTACCTGAAAGCAGAGCAGAGCTTTTGCCCAAAGCGTTGGGCTCGAATTCCTTTGCTTTTGTTAGAATATCATCGATATCATCCCGTGAAAAATCCCTCATTGAGATTATATGGCGCAACATCACATCTATTAGGCGGCATTCCAATTTAAATTTATTGATAAACCTGCTTTACATACCCCTGTTCCAGAACCGTACCCTCAAACACCCGCTCTGCCGAGCCTTCCATAAAAGCGCCGTCTTTTGAAAGAGTTATTCTCAATTCTCCGCCTTTTGTATTCACTTTGACCATATTGCCTGTTTTCCCCAGCCTGTGAGTTATTGCAGCGCATGCAACAGCGCCTGTGCCGCAGCTTAAGGTCTCGGCTTCCACCCCGCGCTCATAGGTACGTATAGTAATCTCGTTATTTGAATTCACAAGCACAAAATTTACATTTGTCCCTTTTGGAAAAACAGGGTTGTAGCGAATCTTTGGAGCGACATGCATCACATCGGCGTCGAAAGATTCCATAAAAATTACAGCATGGGGAACACCAGTATTCACAGATGAAACATTATATCCATGCAGGGCTACATTGAGAAATTCTCCTGTTCCCTCAGCCGGGATTTTTTTGCGCTCAAATGCAGGTCTTCCCATATTGACTGTTATCCACGTCTTCTCCTCGGTACGTGAGCTTGTAGAGAGAACTCCTGCAATTGTTTCTACGCTTGCGTTCTCACCCACATAACCTTCGTCCAGCGCATATTTAACAAGACAGCGTATGCCGTTGCCGCACATCTCTGCCTCCGTACCGTCTGGATTGAAAATCCGCATCCTGATATCAGCCTTATCCGAGCTTCCAAGGTACAGCACGCCGTCCCCGCCTACTCCGAAGCGCCTGTCGCAGTACGTTCTTGCGAAGGCGCATTTCTCTTTAACAATCTCTCCCCTGTACTCGTCAAGGAGAATAAAGTCATTGCCATTGCCGTGGAGCTTTGTGAAAGGTATCATGCTACTTCTTCTCTTTCTTTAAGGCTGAAGAGATGACCTGACCTGCTGTTCTCACCACCATATAAGCTCCGCCCACTATGAGCACAGCAAGCCCTGGGACAATGCCCGCCGCAACAGTGATTCCCGCGCCTGCAAGCAGTGCCATGTCATGGTTTGTGAGAAAGCGGGAAACCTTGTCAAGCGTGGAAGGTTCAATAGCTATGGAATCGGTCTCGAGAACCGCATCTCCTTTCTGGAAGACCTTTATCCAGCTGCTCTCTTCTGATACAAGGACTGCAGTGAAAGAGTCATCGTATAATGTAATGCCGCGTGCAGCCGCATGTTTTGTGCCGAAACCGAGTAAGGTTTCTGATTTTAATATCCTTGAACCGTATGCCACAAGCTCGCCGTCAGGCGTTAGAATTACGGCACCGTCGAGTGTAGCAAGCTTTTCAACTACGGAATCCATTCCCTTACTCAGGAGATTTCCTGCAAACTGGATTTGGGGATAATGGAGGTGGTAGTTGCCCTCGATTTTATCCCTGTCCGCTATTATGAATAAAGCGCCCTGATTCTCTCTGGCAAGACTTTTTGAGATATTAAGGATGACACGCATTACCTCTGATTTAATATCCTTGCTATCTATTTTGTTCATACCTTCTTCTTATAATCGAGATAAGTTATAAGTTTTGGTAGATTGATTTTCATCCTGGTTTTTCAAAGGAGAAAATCACAACAAAGAGGAATCAATTGCATAAAAAAGAATACATCCGGAAAATGTTTGCAGGAATTTCCCACAGGTATGACCTTCTCAATCACCTGTTGAGCATGGGACGGGATAGATACTGGCGGCGGTTTGCAGTATCAAAACTGCCATCCGGATATATACTTGATGTCTGTTCAGGAACCGGTGATGTGGCAATAGAGGTTTCAAAAAAAAGCAATGTAATCGCCTCGGATTTCTGTGAAGAAATGCTGCAATTATGTACCACGAAAATTAAAAAAAGGAATATAGAGAATATCTACTGCATCCAGAACGATGCTGAAAACCTTTCTTTTAATGATGAAACTTTCAATGGCGCCATTGCGGCTTTCGGAATCAGGAATGTGGCAGATATCAAAAAAGCATTATCCGAGATGCATCGGGTGGTTAAAAAGGGAGGAAAAGTGGTCATACTCGAGTTCTCGCAGCCTGAGAATAAGGTTTTCAAATGGATTTATTATCTTTATTTTCAGGAGATATTGCCTTTCATAGGCGCAGCGATCTCAAAAAAGAAAGGTGCTTACAGTTATCTACCGTCTTCCGTGATGGCGTTTCCTGAAAGGAATGAATTTGTTGAACTTATGAAAGAAGCTGGTCTTGTAGATATTGAATTTTATAACCTCACTTTTGGAATAGTTACGGTTTATGCAGGTGTAAAATCATAATTCAGGATTATATCTTTAAACTTAGGTTACAAATACTCACCCGAACCTTTCCGCAAATCTTAAGTATCCAGAATCATCTTTGTGATTGTGCCAATCAAGGGATTTGTAGAGTATAAAAGAAGAGAATACTGCAGCGATATTGAGTGTCCCATACAGATGATGATGAATAAAAAGACACAGGAATCAGCAGATTACAATGACCTGCGGGAAATATGCATGAAAAATTGCCTGCATACCACTTATGAATTCCATCACTGGCTCATCGAAAAAGGCTATTCATTGCTAAGACCTGAATAATAACTATAGGAGGAAATTAAAAATGAACTGGGGAATGAAGAACAGGATTTCACGGATAATAAAGCCCGGGACAGGGCGCTGCGTTATGCTGGCGGTTGACCATGGTTACTTCCAGGGTCCCACTACCGGTCTTTTGAACCTTGGCAAAACAGTCAACCCGTTACTGCCATACGCGGATGCATTGATGATAACAAGGGGCGCGCTCAGGAACTGGATAGACCCTGCTGTGGATATACCGATTATCCTGCGCGTTTCCGGAGGACAGAGCGTTCTGAAGGAATTATCCAATGAAATCATAACAACCAGTATAGAAGATGCAATAAGGATAAACGCATCTGCAATTACATGTTCTGTATACATCGGCGGGGAATACGAAAAGGAGACAATAGGTAATTTATCAAAGCTCGTGGACAAGGGAGAAAAATACGGGATTCCTGTTTTAGCGGTTACTGCAGTCGGGAAAGAGATGGCTCGCGATGCCAGGTATTTTGGTCTGGCTTCCAGAATCTGCGTGGAAATCGGGGCGCACATGATCAAAACCTACTATACCGAAGATTTTGGGAAAGTTGTCGAAGCATGCGGTAATGTTCCTGTTGTTATTGCAGGAGGCAAAAAGTTACCGGAGATGGACGCCCTGCAGATGAGCTATAATGCGGTCTCGGATGGCGCTGTTGGTGTGGATATGGGCAGGAATATCTTTCAAAGCGACAGCCCTGTGGGTATGATAAAAGCGGTAAAGGCGATTGTTCATGATGGTAAGTCAGTGGATGAGGCTTACGAGATTTACGAACAAGAGAAAAAATAGATTATAGTGTGCCATGAAAACCGCCGTATATTATAACAATAACGACATCAGGATAGAAGAAAGACCAATACCTGAAATAAAAGACGGGGAAATCCTGGTCAAGGTCAAGGCTTCAGGCATCTGCGGAACAGATTTGATGGAATGGTACAGGATAAAGAAAGCGCCCAGGGTTCTGGGTCATGAGATGACCGGGGAGATAGTCGAATCCAAATCTGAGAAATTTAAAGTCGGTCAGAGGGTTTTCGTGAGCCATCACGTTCCATGCAACCAATGCAAATATTGCCTTTCGGGCAATCATACCGCCTGCGAAACACTGCATAAAGGCAATTATGACCCGGGCGGGTTCAGCGAGTTTGTCAGGGTTCCAAGAATAAATGTTGAGAAAGGTACCTACGTCCTGCCTGAAAATGTCTATTATGAAGAAGGGACGATGATCGAGCCTCTGGCATGCGTTGTGAGGGCGCATAGAATAATCGGGAAAAGCGAAGGGCAGACTGTTCTGGTCATGGGTTCAGGGGTTTCGGGTCTCTTGAATATACAGATGGCTAAATTAAAAAAAGCAAACGTTATTGCAACTGACATTACCGAGTATAGATTGAACAGGGCAAAGGAATTCGGAGCAGATGAAGTACATAATGCGAATGAAGACCTGGATATAAAAGCGGACAGGATTGTAATGTGCACAGGGGCGCTGCCTGCATTTGAAGCGGCATTTAAATACATAGACAGGAAGGGAATAATAATGTTGTTTGCGATTCCGAATAAAAATATTTCAATTCCCACTGAAGATTTCTGGAGAAATGAACTGGCGCTTGTATCCAGCTACGGCGCAGCTCCTGTTGATCTGGAGGCGGCTCTTGAATTAATTAAAGATGGGAAGATTAATGTTAGAGATATGATAACGGACAGGGTAAAATTGGACGATATCCAGAAAGGTTTTAAGATAGCGGGAGAAGCGAAGGACTCGTTGAAGGTTGTAGTTGTTCCTTAGATGATGCGTGAAAAGTGGATTTTTTTCAACCAATCGGCAGTTACAATCCCGCCATTCAATTTGAAGTATTCGTTTGACGGTAAAAATTGCAGGCAGCATATGCGGCTCTGCTGGTGTTAGCGGGGTCGTCGCAGCCCAGTAAAAAGTTCAAAAGCGTATCCACCTCGCTATGGTTGTCGTATGATATCCGGATAGCATCATTACTGGCACTGTCGTCCGTACTAACCTGATGCTCCTGCCGGGTTTCTGGCGTAACTTCGGGAGCTGCAGGCGTGGGTTCCTGAGTGGGGATCACGGTGGCGGCAGAACCTGTCTCTTCCATGATTGGCGTTTCAACCGGTTTAATATCCGGCGGTTTTATTTTAATTTCCGGTTCCTGGCTCACTGCGCGGAGCTTCCTGCCCTTCGTGCCGAGCTCAAAGTAATCCGCGGCTGCGCGGGGAAGCTTAAATGGCTGGTCTGAATCTATCTTCAGGGTATAACTGAAACTTGCCTGCTTGCTTGCCTCAAAATAGCCCTCGTATGCGGTGCTGCCGCTGATAAGCGTTGCACGCTCAGGCAGCTGGTCAATAACGCTCACCTTTGTGGGTGTGTTCCCCTGATTTTCTACAACTACGGTCACAGTAAAAGGATCACCCGGGTTTATTTCGGTAACATCCGTTTGCTTGTTTATCACAATCCTGGGACCATAAATCGCAATTACAGGACGGGTTGACTGCATATTATAATATTCATTCTTATGCCTGAACTCAACAGTTGCAGCAGGTAAAGCGATGCCCTTACTGTTCGGCTCAACTGGCTTGATAAGATAATGGAAATCCCAGTACCTCCCGGACTGAATATCGGTGACCCAGTTGAGTGAAACATTGGATACAAGCTTGAATTCCTCTGGAATGGAGTCCGTGATGCTGACGTTTTTAAGATCGACCTTTCCATTGTTCGCTACAGACAGCGAAACGATAGTAAAATCCTTCAAATATACCTTTTCATTGGCGCTTTTCCTTATGGACAGGCTCACCTCGGGTTCGGGTATTATCCTGACGCGACTTTCGAACTCAGCTTTGTAGAATGCCCCCATGACATCGTATCCTGTCATGTTGGCAAGTATGCCGTATGTCTTAGATTCGGCTGCCATGGGCGAAGAGAACGTCACGGTCTTCGTGATGGTTTCTCCCCTTTTTATTTTTTCAAAATAGTACTTAAGGCTCTCTCTTTTTACTGGAAGTTCGGTCATGAGGACGACATCCACGTTAATGACATCAGCAAGACCTGTATTCTGCATCGTCAAAACAGCTTTTATTTCCGTTGCTGTCGATGAGAGGTATTCATCGGTCTCGGTATCTACCGATACCTTAAGGTTTGGCTTCCCTCTCGGGTCTATTTTGATTACCACCCACGGCTTATAGAATTCATAAACCCATTCCCGGGAATTCTTTGAAGGGAATTCCTTTGCTGTGACCCTCAATTCGCCATTGGGCAGTATATACCAATCTCCAGGCCCAAGTATCGTAGTATTTATAAGTTTACCGTTTTGCGATATGTTCACTCCCGCATAAGGCTCGACAGCTTCAACTGGCGACTCGCTGTACTTCTCAGATTCCGTGGGCGCGGGGAAGAGCACGACTTCCACAGTATATCCATTATATGTAATCCCTTCACCAAGATAGAGTTTGCCTGATACCACTCCATCCCCCCACTGAAGGAGGGAAGTATCTACGCCAGCCGAAGCCGCGCTTATATAACCCGACATAAGCATGGCTATCAGCACCCATTTAAACAGTGAGTAATTTTTCTTTCCCGCACACATAGCAATTTTTGATAGTCTATCTCTACATATTTGGTATTCTACGAACAATTCAAATAATTAACGAACATAGTCGTTTCTATCAATCATATTTAAGATGGACTTGATACTTATAATTTTCGATAGTATGTATATCCTGCCTTACTTTTTGTTTACCTAATTCAAACCACTTCCCTCGGGTCAGCAATCTCCCCGCGCAACGCGCTCGCCGCCGCAGTTTCAGGCGATGAAAGATATATCAGACCACCCGCGCCCATCCTCCCCTTAAAGTTCCTGTTAGATGTGGAAAGGCACGTCTCGCCTTCGCATATCACTCCCATATGCGCTCCGAGGCATGGACCGCAGCCAGGCGGCGCAATAATAACGCCCGATTTCAGCAGCGTGGCTATTATACCCGATTCCGTGGCTTTGATCAGGACAGAACGCGAGGCTGGAAGCACAATCGTCCTGACTTTCACCTTTTTACCGCGCAGGATTTTTGCAACAGCCTCCAAATCCTCGTACCTGCCGTTGGTGCATGAGCCTATGAAAACCTGGTCAAGCGGTGTTCCTGCAACTGCCCCTACGCCCACTACATTATCCACTTCATGCGGCTTCGCTACCTGCGGTTCAAGATCGCTTACATCGAAATTATATTCTTCGCAATACTGCGCATCCTTATCAGCATACACAGGCGTGTATTTTTCCTGTGCTTTTCCTTTTAAGTATTCGAAGGTTTTTTCATCAGGCGGCACGATGCCTGTTTTCGCTCCCATCTCGATGGACATGTTGCACAGCGTCATGCGTTCTGACATTGATAACTCATTTATAGTATCGCCGTAATATTCGATTGCTTTGTAATTCGCCCCATCGGCGCCCACGTTCTTGATTATATTAAGGGTCAGGTCCTTTGCAGATACGCCTTTTGCAAGCTTTCCTTCCACAGTAATCTTAATTGTTCGCGGGACGCGCAGCCACAGTTTCCCTGTAGCGAAAATCTCAGCCATGTCGGTGGCGCCCACGCCCGTGGCAAAGGCTCCAAAGGCGCCGTAAGTGCAGGAATGCGAGTCTGCGCCTATAATAAGCTTTCCCGGCATGGCAAAACCATGCTCTGGAATTACCTGATGGCAGATGCCCTCACCCACGTCGAAGAAATTGGTAATCCCCTGCTCGCGAAGCCATTTTCTTATGTTTTGCTGCAGCTTAGCCGCAGTTTCGTTATTTGCAGGCGCGATATGGTCAAAAGGTATGATTACCCTCTTTGGATTCCATACTTTTTTTACTCCCATCTCATTAAATGCCTTTACAGCAAGCACGCTTGTGCCATCGTGCGCCATAGCATAATCGATATTGGCTATCATAAAATCATCTGCTTCTGCTGGTTTCCCGCTGGCGCGGCTGAGTATTTTTTCACTTATGGTGGGCATCTTGTATCTATTGGGCTTTTAAAAATAAATAGATAAGCCAAAAGCAAACTTAATTACCTAATTACCTTAAACCCCAACCGATACCTTAAAATACTCTACCGCCAAAATTAGCACTCCCCTATCATCCGTAGGAGACAATAGTCGATTACTACGGGAGGAATACTCATTGGAACAGGAAACGATATTAACCGCTGTAAAACAGGCACTGGAGCAGTCCCCGCAGCGCAAATTTTCAGAAAGCATTGACCTTGCCATTAACCTCAAAAACCTCGACATGAACCAGCCGCAGAACAGGATGGACGAGGAGATAATCCTGCCCAACGGCGTTGGGAAACCCATAAAAATCGCGGTCTTTGCGAAAGGCGAGACAGGGCAGAGGGCAGCCGACGCAGGCGCTGATTATGTTTTCGATCCCGAGGAAATCGCAGTCCTCGGCGAGGATAAAGCAAGGGTGAAAGCTCTGGCTGAAGAGGTCAATTTCTTCATAGCAGAGGCAGCATACATGCCTGCCATAGGCAAAACTCTGGGTCAGGTGCTCGGTCCCAGGGGAAAAATGCCCATACCACTTACTCCAGATAAGGATGTTGTGCAGATAATCAACAAGTCCAGGAACTCCATAAAAATGAGGTCCAAGGACAAGATGACCTTCCACATCTCGGTGGGAAGAAAAGAAATGGATCCCCAGAAACTGTCTGAGAATATCGCGGCGATAATAAACCGCATCGAACACAGGTATGAACGGGGCTTATACAACGTAAAATCCATATACGTCAAGGCTACCATGGGACCTTCAGTGAGGGTGGTATAAATGCCAGAAGCAGCACATCACAGCGTTCATATCCCCAAATGGAAAAAGGACGAGGTAGAAGACATAAAAAATTTATTAACCTCTCATTCTTCCATAGGCATCGTTGGAGTTCAGGGCATACCCTCAAACCAGCTTCAATTGATGCGGAAGAACCTGCGTGGTCTGGCTGATATAAAGATGTGCAGGAACAACCTGATTGACCGTGCCCTGAATGAATCATCTGAAGATATTAGAAAGATAAACAAGTATGTAGAAGACCAGACTGCCTTATTGTTCACTAACGAGAATCCCTTTAAGCTCTACAAGATTCTGGGGAGAGGCAAGACGTCTGCCCCCATAAAACCGGGGGGAATATCGCCCAAGGATATAGTAGTCGAGAAAGGACCCACATCTTTTCCGCCAGGACCTATCGTGGGAGAACTGACGGGCGCGGGAATCCCGGCAGGCATCGAAAGCGGGAAGGTTGTAATCCGCGAGACCAAGACCGTAGCTAAGAAAGGCGATGTTGTGGGTGCAAAACTTGCGTCCATCCTTGCACGTCTTGATATCCGTCCTGTAGAATTGGGGCTTGAGCTTCGGGCAGTGTATGAAAAAGGCATGATATATGAATCAAAGCTCCTCGCGGTAGATGAAACGCAGTATATTGCCAATTTGACCCTCGCAGTCCAGCGTGCATTTAATTTATCTATTAACTCGGCATATCCAGCAAAAGCAACTATCAGCACACTGCTTGCAAAAGCAGCATCGCAGTCGAGGAACCTTGCTATAAATGCTGAACTGGTAATCCCAGAGATCATCGATGTGCTGCTTGCAAAAGCCAATGCACAGATGCTATCCCTTGCTCATCTTGCATCGCAAAAGGATGCAAATGCTATTAGCAACAAATTGAAGGAGAAGCTTGCAGCTTCGCCAAAGATCGAGGCGAAACCCGAGGCTGCTATTGCAGCGCCAAAGGAAACTAAGGAAGAGAAGAAGAAAGAAGAACCCAAGGAAACTGATATTGCAGCGGGTCTTGGCTCGCTTTTCGGTTAAGATGACCCCGCATTTAAATACGGGGACTCTAAAAGGTGATTAAAATGGAATATGTATATGCAGCGCTATTATTACACAGCGCAGGACAGAAAGTGACAGAGGAAGGAATTAATGCTGTGGTTAAAGCGGCAGGTGTGGAGGTTGATGCGGTGAGAGCTAAAGCGCTTGTTTCAGCCCTTGAAGGCGTCAACATAGAAGAGGCTATTTCAAAGGCTGCGTTTGCAGCCCCGGCAGCGGCTCCAGCAGCGGCAGCTCCAGCGGCTCCAGCAGCGGCTGAGACGCCCAAGAAAGACGAGAAAACAAAAGAAAAGGCTGAAGAGAGCGGAATAGAAGGTCTCGGTGCCTTGTTCGGCTGAGAACTTGCATTCTTCTTATTTTTTTTGATAGAAAAGATTGATTTTGGTACATTATTAACTTTCGAAAATCTTACTCACCATAACCTCTTAAATCATACTGATTTTAGTCTAAAATTAATACCAA
This sequence comes from uncultured Candidatus Methanoperedens sp., assembly GCA_964431955.1. Classification (GTDB taxonomy): domain Archaea; phylum Halobacteriota; class Methanosarcinia; order Methanosarcinales; family Methanoperedenaceae; genus Methanoperedens. The sequence goes on from CAYSLW010000016.1 coordinate 12,064, forward strand.
AGTTAGTACTAACTAATGATGAATAAATACCGTTTTAAGTTTGAAGGACAATAAAATCCTGTGAACTTCAGGACAAAACAGTATCTTCGGAAAAGGTTCGGGGATTATTACGAGACCTCCGAGCTTACCCTGCCGCCTGAACTTGCAAGGCGTGAATGGGGTTTTATATTCTTTGATGAGATGCCAGAGGTGGTGATGCGCCGTCACAAGGCTTTTTCTTCGCAAAATGAAGCGCTTGATTACCTCAAAGGAATGACGCCGGCGCATGTTTACCATTCGGCTGCGTATTACCAGTTCCCGGGCGCCGCCACCATGAAGGAGAAGCAGTGGCAGGGCGCCGACCTGATTTTTGACCTTGATGCAGACCATTTGCCTCCTGACGTGAGAGGGAAGTCGTATAAAGAAATGCTCAAAGCTGTGAAAAAAGAAACGAGCAAGCTTCTTGATTTTCTTCTTGAAGACTTTGGATTTTCAGAGGATAATGTCAGCATTGTGTTCTCGGGAGGGCGCGGGTACCATATCCATGTGCGCGACCCGAAAGTGTTTTCACTTGAAAGTGCGGAAAGGAGAGAGATTGTAGATTATGTTAGCGGCATTGGATTTGATTATGATTCTGTATTATACAAAAGAAAAACGAAATGGAAAGTTTATGATGGAATAAAACATCATCCTATGGCACATGAAACTATGTATGAGATGGCTGAAATGTCAACATGGGGGAAACGTGTTGCTAAAGAGACTATCAAATTTCTTGACAAAATCAGACTTTTAGAGTTTGAACAAGGCTTTGAAGAATTAAAAAAAATTGAAGGAATAACAACTTCAAATGCAAAAAAACTGATAAAAAAATTACAATCATTTGGATCATCGGATGAGCTTAGTCAAACTATTTTGGAGGAGGGTTTGGATACAAAAAGTATGCGGCCAGTTCGTCTATACATCATAAAGAACATGGGCGCCCATGTGGAAGGGAAAACCGACGAACCCGTCACAGCCGATGTAAAGCGCCTCATCCGCATGCCTTCATCGCTGCACGGCGGCTCAGGAATGAGAGTTGTGCCGCTCACACTGGCTGAATTTGAGAAATTCGAGCCGCTCAATGATGCCGTTGTATTCAGTGAAAAGGAGATAAAAGTTGAGGTTTTATCACCCCTTAAACCTCAGAATTCAAATGTTGAGATGAAAGGAAAAAGCTTTACAGTAACAGAAGGTATCAACACATTGCCTGAGTATGCGGCAATGTATCTCATGTGCCGCGGAGCAGCCGAATATGCCTGATAAATCCAGTATCAACCTTAACGATATTCTAAGAGATGAACGGAAATCAAAACTCGTTCCCCTTGAAAGTGATTTCTATGATAGAGCGGCAGGACAGATACGGGAACTTGAAGAAGAAAAACACAGGAATGAAGACATATACAGCACGAAGTATGCCATTATCGATGACGAGCTTAAAACTGCGCGGAAATCCATAGAGAATATTATTGAGCGGCGGATAGGTAAGATAATCAAGGAAGCTTCCCTTCGCGCATCATCCAGACAGAAAGAAAAACAGGATATAGACTCATTGACACAGGAGGAGCGGGAGTTCTATAACAGGCTTCTTGAACTGATGATGCAATGGCGGAGTGAACTTCTTTATAAAATGTTTAAAAAAGGGAAACAAGTCCCAATTACCCAGGTAGTTTCGCCGAAGGAAAATGAGGAAAAAGGAACTCCTTCCGAAGACAAAAAGGATATAAGTAAAGAATACATTGTGGTGCGTCTGCTAAAAGACATTCCGACGTTTGTTGGAGTCGATGGACGCAATTATACTCTATCAAAAGAAGATATTGCGGTTTTATCGGCAGTGAATGCTAAAGCATTAATTAATCGCAAAGCAGCCGTGCAAATTACAGTTAAAAGGTGATATTCATGAAAATACCCAAGAATTTCAATACATACTGTCCTGTCTGCAAAACCCATACTCCGCATGTAGTGGAAAGGGTAAAAAAAGGACAGGCTTCGACATTAACCAGAATATCGAGGCAGAAGTACAGACATACAGGCATAGGGAACTCAGGCAAATTCTCAAAAGTGCCGGGCGGAGACAAGCCCACAAAGCGTGTGAACCTCAGGTACAGGTGTACTAAGTGTAAAAAAGCGCACATTAAACCCAAATGCTTCAGGGCAGGGAAATTTGAACTTGTGGAGTCTTAAACATGGAACCAAAAAGCAGGTTTTTAAAAGTCAAATGCAATGACTGCGAGAATGAGCAGATAATTTTCGGATGCGCCAGCACGCCCGTAAGCTGCCTCGTATGCGGTAGAACCATTTCTGAACCTACCGGCGGAAAGGCATTCATTAAAACCCAGATAGTCGAGGTCATCGAGTAATGGAAAGAAGCGGATGGCCCGAAGCCGACGACCTTGTTGTATGCAGCGTTAAGAGGGTTACCGATTTCGGGGCGTTTGTAGAATTGGATGAATACGGGCGTAAAGAAGGCTTAATCCACATTTCTGATGTAGCTTCTGGCTGGGTCAAGTACATCAGGGACCATGTCAGGGAAGGTCAGAAAATAGTATGTAAGGTACTGTATGTAGATACGGTCAAGTACCACATTGATCTGTCGCTTAAGGATGTTAATGAACACCAGCGGCGTGAAAAGATCCAGCAGTGGAAGAACGAACAAAAAGCTGAGAAATGGATAGAGTATGTGGCTAAAACTACAAAAACAAGCAAGGACGACCTGAATGAATTAATCGGTCTATTATATGAAAAGTCTGGTAGCGTTTATTCGGCTTTTGAGAAATCAAGGTTCGAAGGGGCATCGGTTCTAACAAAAATTGGAGTCGCCAGAGAAGTCGCTGAGGCAATCGCAAAGGTTGCAAACGAAAACCTCAAAAAACCGCAGGTGGATATTTCAGGTTTTATCGACCTCACAAACTATCTTCCTGATGGGATTGAGCACATAAAGAAAGCATTGAGCGCGGCAGGTAATGTCGATGGCGAGGATATCAATGTGGAAATTACATATACAGGAGCGCCAAGATACCGAATCCATGTCACGGCGCCTGATTATAAAAAAGCTGAGGGCGTGCTTAAAAAAGCAGTACAATCCGCTATTAAAATTATTGAAACGGCAGGAGGAAGCGGCGAGTTCCACAGATACAGTGAACAAAGAAGCTAAGCATGGTATCAAAAATAAGAAAATGCCCTTGCGGGAGATATACTCTAAAAGAAGTTTGTCCTGTGTGCGGCTCTTTGGCAAAGTACTCTCGACCCGCACGATTTTCTCTGGAAGACAGATACGGTAGATATAGGAGAATGACAAAAATAAAGAACCATGATTAAAACAACCATTTTACGGGATAAAAAACCTCGGCTGAAAAACCCCATACTTGTTGAAGGGCTGCCCGGAGTAGGGCATGTGGGAAAACTGGTAGCGGAGCATATGGTGGAGGAACTCGGCGCCAAAAAGATAATGGAGATTTATTCTCCACACTTCCCTCCGCAGGTTCTGGTTGAAGAAGACGGTACTATCAGGCTTGTCAGGAACGAGATTTATGCATACAAGTCCAAAGGCAAACATGACCTTTTGATACTTGTCGGAGACCATCAGAGCGTTACAAATGAGGGACATTATGAGCTGTGCGGCGTGTTCCTCGATATTGCGGAAGAATTCAAGGTTGAGCGAATATACGCACTCGGAGGCTACGGCGTGGGGCAGCTTGTTGAGACTGAAACTGTTCTTGGCGCTGCGAATAACATTAAACTAGTGCGGGAGCTTAAAGAATACGGCGTGGAGTTCAGGGCGAACGAACCGGGCGGGGGTATTGTTGGCGCGTCGGGACTGACTCTCGGCTTGAGCGAGCTTCGCGGAATAGATGCTGCATGCCTCATGGGCGTGACCTCGGGTTATCTCGTTGACCCTAAAAGCGCCCAGGCTGTGCTGAAAGTGCTGTGTAAGATTCTTGAGATAGATGTCGATATGGCAGCTCTGGAAGAGCGGGCTGCTGAAATGGAAAAGATTGTTGCTAAACTTCGGGAAATGGAACATGGTCAGATGCCAGGTTCAACGGATGAGGATTTGAGGTATATAGGGTAGTTTTGATAAACCACAGAGTCGGCTATGAACTGTGGTTCATAAATGAACATGAAAATTGAGTTTTTCATACCAGTTCACAGAGAAGCCGAGACTTCGGCTTGCGCAGTGTTGGGGTATGCGCGGCAT
>CAYSLW010000017.1:0-13689 GCA_964431955.1 uncultured Candidatus Methanoperedens sp.
TACAGGAGAATGCCGCTGCTTATGACACTCCTGTAAAGTTCCCATTTTTCAATTTTTCCTATCTATAATCTTGTTTGGTTCTGTGGCTCGAGGAGATTTCGATAACGAGAGCGATATAGATCTTTTTATAGATACCGAAAGGCGAAAAAAGGTCGATGAGACTGCAAAAAAAGTTCTGAAATCGTTTGAAATGTCTGAAGTAAATGAGAAATGGTCAACGACAAAGCATTTTTTAATCCTTTTAATCTCCTGTCTATCGTACCGTTCTGAGAAGAGGGGGAGCGAGTAATCGCTCCTTCTTATTCGGCGGGAGCAAGTAATTGCTCCTCTTTATTCGACCATAAATGAACATGAAAAAGCATATGCAACAATAGTTTTTCATGCCAGGCACAAAGATACGGAGAATTTATAACTGCTCTGCGCCTCCGTGTCTCCGCGGTTGATTTCTTTGGTTTTTTGATTCTTTAACACCAAAAGAATTTACAGCCCCGCTTTATCGATAGGTTTAATAGCGATTATCCACTACTGAAGGCGAAGGGCCCGTGGTCTAGCTGGTTATGACGTCGCCTTGACATGGCGGAGATCCGGAGTTCGAATCTCCGCGGGCCCATGCAAATTTTTTATATCATTATAAATTTTTAAATTGATGGCGTATAGCCCGGCAAGGATTCGAACCTTGGTCGCAGGATCCAGAGTCCCACATGATTGACCGCTACACTACCGGGCTTCGGCTGCATAATTATGCTTTTTACGTATTAAGGTTGCGATTGATAGATTTTAAACCACCTGCTACATTTTGGATATCGCTTATTAATCCATGTTCTTTAAGCACTGACGCCACGAGATCGGGTGTTTTTTCTTTCATCATTTCAAGGATTTTTTCAGAGCCCAGATGTCATTCAGGATAGATATCGTCTTTATGTCGCAGAGCGTTGATTTTTCCCTTTCTTCATCTGCAAAATTCCTGAAATCATGCGTTCCGGGGAATATAGAAGCAGCGTCTTTCATCTTTTCCATATCAAGTCCCTTTCCCCAGAACACATACCTGTATTCCCTCGGAAGTGCCGACGTCCTGGCGTTGAAATCCCTTCCCACTTCAGCCCATGCATAGACCCATATCTGGTGAAGACCGCTGTTGATAGTTCCCGGCTTTGCAGCTTCGGCGCTCTCTGTATCAAAGGCTATCACCTGACCGAGGGCATGCACGCCCCTGTCAGTCCTTCCAGCGGCGGCATATCTCGCTTTTGAGGGGTTCTTGAGCGCGCCTGTATCCCTGAGGACTTTGAGAAGCTTACCTTCGATCGTGGGGACGCCGGGCTGTATCTGGTAGCCATAATAGTCAGTGCCAAGGTAGGCAACTTCCGCGCGACCCTCACGTCTATTTCTCCAGGAAAGCAGTGATAAGCTGTTTCTCTTTGTCTGCAAGGTCAAGAACATCAATACTGCTAAAGCCTGCGTCTTTGAGCCACTCCCTGTACTGTGCCTCAGTCCATGTGCCTCCGCTCTCTGTGCTTGCAAGCATGTTCACCGCGAACATCTCTGCACAGGGGCTTCTTCCGCGAACGAAGTCCTCAATGGCTGCCATCCCGCCTTTTTTGAGCAGTCTCGCTGCGCGCAGCAAGAGAGCCCTGTTCTCATCCTCGGAATATATGTGCGTTATATTCCCCATGAACACTATATCGAACCGTTCCTCGAATCCCTTTACGAACTCATCGTCCGTGAAATCGCCGCACCTTCGCTCAAGGTTCCTGATATCAGAAAGCCCGAATTCCCGGCTGACATAGTCTATGGTCTCAGGCATGTCAAAGAGGACTGCTTTTAACCCCTTGTTCACAAAGACCCTGGAGTATTTGCCGGGCCCTCCGCCTATGTCGAGTACGGTCTTTGCATCCTTCTTTTTTTTCAGGCAATGACTTACTATCTCATTTACAATCTCATCCGGTCTGGAAGCCATGGCATTCATGAATGCAGATAAATTCTCAGGCTTCCTTCTTCCCATTTTCTCGCCCCTGATTATAGCTGGAAGCTCAAGCCAGGCTTTTAATTTATTCAGGGCATGCGGAAGATAGCCGCCCGGATAATCCCTGCCGCCCTCTATGAAGAGAGGGCGCGCCCGGTCGGCGATCATGTACTTTTCTTTTTTCTTTTCCACGTATCCCATCCCGCACAGCGCTTCAAGCACGATGTAAAGGGCGCGCCTGTTCGCTCCGAGTTCACTCGCTATGGTGGCAATGTCCTTTTCCGTGGTGATGGCTGAAAAGATACCTGTTTTCAGAGCCGAACCCAGAAGTACGAGCTTATTTGAGTCATCTATTGCACGGTCAAAATCCAGTTCATCAGGTGGTGGCATTCTTAACCTCAGATTGGTATCGTATGATGTCGAATTGGTATATATTACGTGACGTATTAATCTATCGTTTAGAGGTGCCAGTATTCGCTCTGAACCTTTTTTATTTCTTCCAACCGTTCCCTTACCTGCGAATTAATAACAGCTTTTTTTCTTGCTGGTTCTCTCCCCATAAAGACATCTATTACGGCAGCAACAGAATGAGCAAGCATCCTCAGGTCATAACCTCCTTCAAGCACAGCCGCGAGCGATGCTCCGCTCTCAAAAGCGATTGATTTTACGATGGAAGCCAATACCGCAAAGCCCTCAACGCTCATTCTCATCTGGGCAAGACCATCGTTAGCGCACGCATCCTGCCCCGCAGAGACGAGAACCATGTCCGGCTTGAACTCAAGCGCAGCAGGAACGAGTATCTCCTCAAATGCCGCAATGAATCCGGCATCGTCAGTTCCCGCAGGAAGGGGAATGTTGATATTATAACCAACACCTCCCCCGCGTCCCACTTCATCCAGCCATCCTGTTCCCGGATAATGGGGATACTGGTGCGTCGAGAAATATAAAACAGAAGGGTCGTCATAAAACGCCTCCTGCGTCCCATTCCCGTGATGGACATCCCAGTCAGCTATCAGGATGCGCTTTTTTCCCTTTTTCTGGGCATGGCGCGCAGCAATCGCGATATTATTGAAAATACAGAATCCCGTTCCCCCATCAGGCATTGCATGGTGCCCGGGCGGTCTAACAAGCGCGTATGACGAGTCAAGGTCATCGAGTACTGCATCTACTGCGGTTATCGCGCCGCCTGCAGCAAGCAGCGCAACATGGTATGAATCCTTGCACAAAGGGGTGTCAGGGTATAGCGGGATTTCATGTTCTGAATACCTTCTGGCTTTTTCGATGTAATCACGGGAATGAATATACTGAATCTCGTTTAAATCTGCATACTTCGGTTCAATAAGCTCGAGTCGTTCCATCATCCCTGTTTCCTGAAGATGAGCGATTATCGAAAGCAGTCGCTCTTTTCTCTCAGGATGTAACCCGGTCTCATGCTTTAAATAATCTGGGTGGTAAATGATGCCTGTTCTATTATTGCTGGGCAATGTAGTAAAAAATGAAAAAAGAAAATTGGTTAAGCCAACTTTTTTCCTGCATTTGGCCCGTATGTGGCTTCGTATATCTCTTTCACATGAAAGACTACGGCAGCTTTTCCGGGCAGTTTCTTGGAATCTGCCATCTCTTTTGCGCTTGAAAACCTGTCGCCTCTGGTTTCGATATCCACTGTCCCTTTTATTTGATAGGATTTCTTTGTTTCACCGTCATACGCAACTATTGCCATATTCGGGTTTGCTTCAATGTTCTTTCTTGTCTTGTTGAAAAAGTTATCCACAAACAGTATGGTTTCATCGTCAATGATTTTCCACATGGTAACGAATACCACGTTTGGTTTCCCACTCTTATCCGCAGTTGCTATTGGCAGCGGCTTTTGCTTTGCGACAACATCCTTTATTTCAGGAGGCATTTTCACCATAATTTATCACCGTTTATCGTTTAGTATGCTTTAGGTATAAAGTTTTTGATTGGTGTTTCCAGAAAAACCAAAAAACCACAAGTAATATAAATCCTGAAAACAATCAGTCAGCCAATGAAAGTCTACAGGTCATACGAGGATTTACCCAGAATCAAACTGCCGCTGGGGCAGGAGGTTTTTATAAGCGACAGCACTATCCGCGACGGCTCCCAGATGCCCGGAATAGTGATGAAAAAAAGACACAAGCTTGAGATTTACGAGTACCTTCACAAAATCGGGATTGAAAAGCTTGAAACCTTTGTCTATAACGAGCGCGACAGGGAGGCTGTAAAGGGTATGCTTGACAGGGGCTTTGAGTTTCCTGAAGTCACAGGATGGGCGCGGGCAAATCCCAAAGATATTGATTTCGTGCTTTCCATGGACGGTATTAAAGAAACAGGCATACTCATGTCGGTGTCGGATTCGCATATCATTGACAAGATGGGCTTAAAGAGCAGGGAAGAGGCTGAAATAAAATATACAGAAGCGTTGCAGTATGCCGTTGACCACGGGCTGCGCACAAGGGCACATATAGAGGATATGACGCGTGCGGATAATGAGGGCTTTGTATTCCCACTCGTTCAAAAACTTCTTGATATTGATCCTGATTGCATTATCAGGCTTTGCGATACGCTCGGGTACGGACTGCCGTTCCCGGATGTGGATGAGCCATACGGCATACCCCGTATTGTCCAGCGCTTAAAAGAAATTGGAACAAAAAATATCGAGACACATATACATGATGATTTCGGATTATCAATTTCATGTTCGCTTGCAGGATACTGGTATGGTGCCAACTGGTCAAGCCTCACGTTCCTTGGAATGGGAGAAAGAGCTGGGAACGCTGAGCTTGAGAAGGTCGCTCTCTTCCTGATACAGCGGGTTGAAGGATTCCAGAAATATAATCTAGAATCAGTAACCGAGTTTGCAAGGTATATGGAAAAAGAAATGGGACTGCGGGTGCCGCGCAATAAATCAGTGGTAGGTAAGAATATTTTCGCCCATGAAAGCGGCATCCATACCGCAGGGATTATTAAGAATCCTTTCACATACGAACCCTATCCACCCGAGATTGTTGGAGGTAAGAGGCAGTTATTGATAGGCGATTCCTCCGGGCTTGAGGTAATACGGTTTAAAGTGGAGGAAACGCTGAACGAATTAATGGGTATCGAAACGCAAGTGGACAAACATGACCCGCGCGTCAAGGCTATCCAGAATGATATCCAGAAATTGTATAACGAGGAGAAGCGTGTTTCGTGCATTTCTGATGAGGAACTGCGGAAATATGTTGAGAAATATTTCATGCTTGAGTCGATTATCGATGAGCACAGTGCAAATGATGCCCAGCAATCCGGGAATGAAACGGTTAAGAAATAATTGGTTCATAATAGAACAAGACGTGCAAAGCAATCAAAATTAATGTTTGCTGTAGCCTGACACTAACTCGGAACTTCATCCACTGGCTTGTGCCGCTGTCTGTCACCGTAACCCTTGTGTCAGGCATTATCGCGTGTACCGCATTGGGGTTGTCTGTACGGTCATCGATTTTGGCGCTGCCGTTCTCCCGCAAGGACCTATCAACACGATTTATCCAGATTTCGTAGTTCTGGACGTATATAAATTAATTTTTAAGTATATAGGGTTTACCACGACGATAACCACAGAGGCACGGAGTATTTTCTTAATCTCCGTGTCTCTGCGTCTCCGTGGTATTTGCTTTTTATCCCCGCAGCATCTTCATTATGTCGTGTTTGGTCACCACACCCACGACTTTTCCTGCATCGAGTACGAGAACTGCCGGATTTTTATCAAAAATCCTTGAGACCGTGTTCGCATCAGTAGTGGGTGAAACCGTGGGAAAGGATTCGCCCATGATATTCTTGACAAGAAGACGGGACACTTTTTTGATATCCTGGTCTGTCATTGAGCGTACAATCTGGTCAGTCGAGATGCTGCCTACCGGTACCCCACTATCGATTACAGGCATCTGGGAAAAGCCGTGCTCTTCCATAATCCTGGCAGCATCCTCTATTGAATCGCCGGAACTTGTATGTATTACAGGAGAGTGCATTATATTCCTCACCACCACCCTTTCTTTTCTGGCAGCATCAAATGCATTGAATATCTTGCGCATGGTGGAAAGCCTTGGGTCAACGTCCCACGATTCTATGCGGGCAATCAGGGGCTGGCTTACCCCTGCACGGGAAGCGACCTCATGCTGGGTCAGCTTGAGTTCAAGCCTCAGTTTCTTTAGGTCATCTGGGGTGGGAAGGAACATTATATTACTATGGGTAATATGTTGTATATTAGGATTGCTGTGGAATTTTTGGTAGTTTTTATTATCCTTACTTGGATTCATTTACCCAGAAAAAAACGAAAAGTCTCAAATTTTTATGCGTTATAACTCGAAGACTTCCCCTAATTTAAGATCTGGCTTCAGGCTCCAGTACCATGTTTTATCTTCAAGCACGATTTTTTTCGAGCCAAGCTCTAAAAGCCTGTCTTTCAGTTCTTTAAGCCTGTTTTTGAAAAAGCCGTTTTTATCGTATAAAATCACAGAGGCATCTATCATATCCAGAAAAATATTGCGGTTTTCCATTGCCTCTTCCTTCGATAAGACTATGCTGCTGAAAGTTGGCGCGGCGCCGGTAGTTTCAAAAGCTTCATCCCGCAGTTTTATCTCGATGTCTAGTACAGGTTCGAGGCGCTTGTATTGTAATAAACCGCATGGGCATCTTTCAGGATTATAAGCAGTCGATATCGCTTTCTTTTTTTGCTGCGCCTCTGGCTACCTAGCCGAAGAGGACGAGGGAGATGAGGTTGTCTCCGAACTTTTCTTGAAGTAGTTGCTTGAATTTAATGAGGATTTGTTTGTAATCTTCATATCCACGCATACTGCTCACTTTAAACCTGTTTATAATACTCAATAAATTCTTCAATTTTTTGTATGAGATTTTCAAGTTCATTTTCTAAATCTTTTTTCTTTTCAATTTCTATTCTTGTTCCTCCAATGTCGACTTTTGGAGTTCCTTTATATTTGTCTGTATCATATTGAATGTCAAATATTTTCGAAAAGTTTTGGCATGCATCCGCTGTGGTCAGCAACAAAGAAGAGAAATTAACATTTGGTGGTTCAAGTTTTAGTTGTGATCGTATAAAGTCTTCAAATGATACGATAGCCTTTTTTAGGTCACGTTGAACAAGCCAGTTATAAAAATCTGAATCAGGCTGCTTTTTGTAAATGTCGATTTTTCTGTTTATTTCCTCTATGGTTTCTTTACTCTCTTTCTTTTCTGTAGCCTCCATCAATTCCTTATTTAAATCGAAATACTTTTGTCCAGATTTTAAAATATTAATCAAATAATTTCTTAAAAACAGCCCTCTCCCTCATTATTCCGTATCTGCGATAGCTCATACCCATGTCCTATACCATTATGAAATCCTCACACAGGAATCGCATCCACAATCTCCCGCGCCGTTCTTTCAAAATCAGGAAGAAAACTCACCAGAGGCTTAAGTTCCTTTACCCATACGCCTTTTTTGTTCATCAAACTCGCAATAAATGCATCCCTATCAAAATGCATGTCATAATACTCCAATTTTTTATTGACAAGTTCTATATTCACAGGGACTTTCTTTTTGATTAAAAACCAGGCATCAAAAACATCCCTGGCTTTATCCCTTGTCATAATTGCTCTTATCTTTTCAGAAAATATCTCCTCAAGGTTCATCATTGTAAGAAGGTATGGCGAAAGGTCGGTATAAACAGGCACCACTTCCCTGAGTTCTTCTTTCAAAATAACCTCCTCCCTCAGGCTCACTTCCAGCCTTAAAACCACTATACTTCGCGGGCTGCCGTCATAAAGCGGACCTTTTATACGGTAAACTATTATTTCGCTTACGTTCCTCTTTATTTCTACATCATTTTCAAATCCAAAGTTGAAAATATCGGTTCTGATCCGAAGAGCAATATCCGCTAGCTTTGTTTCCTTTTCAGATGTGAAGTCCATATCCTCACTGAAGCGGTTGAGCCCGTATGCTTTTTGCAGGGCAGTGCCTCCTTTAAATACCAGCCAACTACCTGCATATCTTGAAAGGAGCAGGAGCAGAATGTGCTGAAGATAGTCCCTCTCTATCTGTCCCAGATTGTACCCCAGAATGGATTTCATGGATTCAAGGTTTTTTCTATTCAGCATCAGATGAGCACCTCATTCAGGATAAGTTTCCATTTGTTATTTTTATCCCCTTTTTTTGCAAGAAACGGGTTGAGAAGATCGTATTTCCGGTTGAGCTTATATCTCAGTCTGTCATAGACATCTATTCCAGTTAGTTCAAGGAGGCAGCCAAGCCGCTTTAGGGTCACGATCGAATCCATCTTGAGTCCGTATTCGATAAGGGTGTCTATATTAAGTTCTTTATCTTCCAGTGCTTTGAAGGTTTCATCGATAGGGCAGTACTGAGGAAGGAACAGGGAATCTATGATAAGCTTTTCTTTTTCTGCCATAAAAATGAACTTGCCCTGGAATTTTTCCCTTGTATATCCAAAAAATCTTTCCTTTTTTAATTTCACAAACTCCACAGAATACCCCTTGAGATTAAGACTCTTTTTTGACCTTGTGGAAGCGATGTATATGCTTCTGGGTATCTGGGTTGTTGCTCCATAATAATGGAGGGCTGTTAAAAAAGACATATATGATGGAAATAATATATTGGTCGCCGTAACGTAGGGATGATTGTCTGCAAGGGTGTATTTATTGCGCTCCACAGCCTCCATCACGCCTTTTGATTTCAGCCTGTAAAGATAGAGACGAGCGTACTCTTTTTCTGTGCCGATAATCTTTGCCACGTCATTTACCGTAAATACAGGCTTTTCAAACTTTTCCAGAGCTTTTAGAAATTCCAGCAAATTCATACAAACTAAATGGTATTTTTGTTTATTTAAAGTTATCTTTATTGATAATTATATACGATTAAAAGTATCAATTTAAAAATTAAGCAACCTGCGCAAGTAACTTCGTATTTAATCAAGGGTGCAGGCTGGCGCTTGATGTTGCCCCTGCGAGGCGCTTATAAAGACCTGGGGTGTAATTTGTAGATACAGTTCGCACCCTTGTTTTTGTAGTTAAATTCACATTCATATATAATTATATAATGCATTTAAGCACATAAAGTTTATTAAGAATGTGGTATATTTATATAAAGTAAAACCAATGCGATATTATTGGAATTTAAATCCCAATGCTATTTGCTATTGTAATTAATTCCTACAGAATATGTGATAAAATGTCTACTGAAATTTCAAAAGATTTAACCTTGAAGGCTGCAGAAGCCTTCTCAAAAGATGTGGGAAGGGGACTGGCTCGAATAGACCCTGCTGATATGAAGTTACTTGAAGCTGATGTGGGGGATATAATTGAAATCGCTGGTAAAAAAGCCACCGTAGCCAAACTGATGCCTGCTTTTTTAGATGATCGAGGCAAGGGCATAATTCAGATCGACGGTATTACACGAGGGAATGCACAGGTGGGCGTGGGTGATAAGGTAAAGGTTAGAAAAACCACAGCTAAAATAGCTTCATCCATTACAATCTCATCAAACCGCTCAACAAGAAGGGATATCAAGTACATGGGAAAACTGCTGGACGGCTTGCCTGTTATAAAAGGCGATGTCGTGCGTGTATCCTATTTTGGAACCAGATACCAGGAATATATGGTTATAGATACCAGCCCCGAAGGGGCAGTGCTTTTGCATCCAAGAACTACTATACAGCTTGGGAAAACAGAGGATATAAAACCCGGAATGAGAATCTCATATGAGGACATAGGTGGGCTGGGTAAAGAAATCAAAAAAATAAGGGAGATGATAGAACTTCCCCTGAAATATCCAGAATTGTTTGACCATCTTGGTATTGAACCGCCAAAAGGGATATTGCTGTATGGTCCCCCTGGCACGGGGAAAACTCTCATAGCAAGGGCAGTGGCAAATGAGACTTCAGCTTTCTTCATGCACGTAAATGGTCCTGAAATCATGCACAAATTCTATGGAGAAAGCGAGGGAAAACTGCGTGAAGTCTTTGCCCAAGCCAGTACCAATGCTCCGAGTATAGTTTTTATTGATGAAATAGACGTAATAGCTCCTAAGAGAGAGAAGATTCTGGGGGATGTCGAAAAGCGGGTGGTTGGACAGTTGCTGGCATTGATGGACGGCTTAAAATCAAGGGGGCAGGTAGTGGTTATTGGAGCTACCAATATTCCAAATGCCCTTGATCCAGCTCTGCGAAGACCTGGAAGGTTTGACCGTGAGATCAGCATAAGCATCCCAGATAGAAACAGCAGGCTTGAGATATTGAATATCCATACGCGAGGAATGCCGCTTAATGATAACGTGGATATTCCATATCTTGCCGATGTTACCCATGGTTACGTTGGCGCAGACCTGGCAGCCCTTTGTCGAGAAGCAGCCATGAGCGCCATTCGCAAAATAATGCCTGAAATAGACCTGGAATCAGGGCACATATCCCCTGAGATAATTTTAGATATGAAGGTATCAATGGATGATTTTATGGAAGCGCTTTCTGAGATTATCCCCTCCACTACAAGAGAGGTTTTTGTGGAAGTTCCCAACGTATCGTGGGATGATGTCGGAGGACTGGAGCATGTTAAAAAAGAGCTTATAAAGGCAATCGAATGGCCGCTCAAATATGCTTCTCTTTTCAACTATACCCATATCAAAGCACCTAAGGGAATAATGCTTTACGGGCTTCCAGGTACCGGGAAAACCATGATAGCCAAGGCTGTGGCAAGTGAAAGCAATGCCAATTTTATATCGATAAAAGGACCTGAGCTATTATCCAAATGGGTGGGCGAGTCGGAAAGTGGCATAAGGGAGATATTTAAAAAAGCAAGGCAGGCAGCACCGTGTGTCATTTTTTTTGACGAGATGGATGCAATAGCGCCAAGACGCGGCAAAGGCGCGGATACCCAGGTAACTGAGCGTACTGTCAGCCAGCTATTAACTGAAATGGACGGCATAGAAGAACTCAAGGGAGTTACAGTTCTGGCTGCCACAAACCGCTTAGATATGATAGATCCCGCCCTCCTGCGTCCTGGAAGGTTTGACCTGATAATAGAAGTATCGCCTCCTGGAAAACAGGAATTGTACCAGATATTCAAAGTCCACACTAAGCAAAAACCACTCGGTACTGATATAGATGAAAAGTCATTAATAATGCTGATGGTGGGTTTAACAGGCGCGGATGTATCATATATCTGCAGGGAAGCGGCTATGCTTGCAATTAACGAATATATCGAGAATGAAGGAGATATTATGAAACCGGATTTTAAGATACATCAAAAACATTTTGGAGAGGCTATAAATACATATAAGAAAATGCATGAGATTCCAAAGACTGAGAGTTAGATGAGACGGCTAATTTTAATCAGGATAATCCATACCTCAGCCGATATGGGTTCCATGGGTGAGGGGCTTGTAAAAGAGGGTATGGCAAAGATAGGTAGAGAAAAATGGCTTGAGAACCAGAGAAAAATAGAAAAATTCTGGGATGATTTGGAGAAAGAAATAGACGATCTTGATCTCGATTACAGCAGGACAAAAATATACCAGGACGGTCTTCCCTGCGGCGGCGAACTGGGATTGAGAATTGTCAGGGAAACCGCAGATAAAGGGAGCAAGAACTACCAGATAGTCAGTAAGTTGATCGAAAGAGGGGCTGCAATCGAAGCCACTGAAAGCCCGGAACTGCTCAGGAAAGAATATGAGCATATCAAAGCACTTATAACTGCCATGACGCCTGAAGAAAAAGCAGATGCAGGGCGCAGATATGAACAGATAAAAGACGAACTATTGCAGGAGCGCGATGCTTATATCGCTAAGGTTATTGATATTTCTCTGAAAGACGATGAAACAGGGCTGCTTTTCATCGGCGCTGTTCACAATGTAATACCCAAGCTGGCAGTGGATATAGAGGTAAAGAGTCTGGATTGATCACGCTTTATTATTCACCGAAAGAAGAACTTTTTAAATCATCGAGTTGCGATTTTACACGCAATTAACCTTAAATTTATTGCGGTTATAATCGCAAGATATATAAGCAATACTTGCATAAGGAATAATGATGCTTGAGACTCTGATGAAAGTCAATGAATGGTGGGAAACAAAAGAAATACCAAAAGAGCTCGTGCCTGAGACAAAGCGAAATGTGTTCAGTGAAATCGTTGATATGATGGACGATAGGCGCATTATTGCTATTGTTGGTCCAAGAAGGACTGGAAAGACCACAACCATGTTCCAGCTCATGGATATGTTGATAAAAGAAAAAAGAGTAAATCCAAAAAACATTTTATTCTTTTCATGTGATGATGTGGATTTGAGAGGGAGAGAAGACCTTATAGGAGAGGCAATCAGGCTCTACTTTGAAGAGTTTTTAAAATTGGACTACAGGGCAGAGAAATGTTACATTTTCATAGACGAAATTCACTGGATAAAGGACTGGCAGCTCTGGCTCAAGAAATTTTATGATTTGAAATACAACATAAAATTCATTATATCAGGCTCATCCGCTGCAAAAATAAAAAAAGAGCAGAGAGAATCACTGGCAGGAAGAATAATGGAGTTCACAGTTTTCCCGATGACATTTTCAGAGTTCCTGGGGTTTTGCGGGATAAAAATAGATAAAATTCCTTTAGACCAGATAACCTATGAAAAATTAAAAGCAGTGAGAGAGGAGTTAGGACCAAAACGCGTGTTGGAGATTAAGAAACTGCTGGATGAATATCTTATTGTGGGAGGACTTCCTGAGTGGTTTGAAACAAAAAACCTTGTGAAGTGGCAGAAAAAGCTGCGTGAAGACGTAATTAAAAGAGTTGTTTATGATGATATAGCAACGCTGTATGGCGTAAAAAATACCTCAAAAATTGAAGCGTTATTGATGCTTATTTCTTCACTTCAGAGCCGGATTTACTCTTATAACTCTATTGCGAGTACCTTGAAGATTGATAATGAAACTGCAGCTCAATATATCAGCTATCTAAAAGAAAGCTTCATCCTGTTTGAATTGCGAAACTATGCAGCGTCGAAAGAAAAGCAATTGAGAAAGAACTATAAGTATGTAATTTTCGATTCTGGAATCAGGAATTCTCTTGAACGGATTAATGACCTGCGAAAAGGAGATACCGGTTATATTCTCGAAAGTGCAGTTGGGCAGCACTTTGTCTGGAATACGGATATGGAACCGACAGAGGTATTTTACTGGAGGGAAAAAGAATTAGAAGTGGACTTTATTGTTAAAGGAAAGAATATTATTCCAATTGAGGTAAAATACCAGTCCAACATATCTGCCAGAGATTTAAACGGTTTGACCAGGTTCATGGAATCGTTCAGAATAACCCGCGGAGTGCTGGTGACAAAAGAACTGTTTGAAAAGCGGGATGTCGATGGTAAGGAGATACTTTTAATCCCTGCCTGGTTTTTTTTGCTTTTCTGGAATTTTACGAGCGCATCAGGAGAGGCATCCGAGTGATCTCAGGTTATATTATTTGAACAGATTTCTCATCTCAACTTGAGTAAAAAGTAAAATTCCATTTTCTTTTGCGAAATCTTCTGCCCTCAAAGTAAAACCTGTTCTTGAAACAACTGCGTAGTGGTCTTTTTCGCGTTGCCAGTTTACGAATTGTGCAGTTTCTATGAGGTTTTGCAACACATCAATATCAGTTTTCCGGGATTGCCATTTACATTCCACAAATAAAGCTTCGTTTTTTGA
>CAYSLW010000017.1:13789-16147 GCA_964431955.1 uncultured Candidatus Methanoperedens sp.
ATCCATTACTTTTTGAGAGTTACCAATCTCGATATCACTCTTGTGCGGAAATACGAATTTGAACCAGAAATTGAAAAAATTATCTTTTATTTTGTAAATGGTTTTCTTGGTTTTCTCTTTTTCTGTAACAGGATGAACCTTTTCAATGATATCAAGTTTGATCAATATGTCCAGATATTTTGGAAGATCTCCTGCTTTAATCTTTGAGTGGTCTGCGATCCCAATAATTCTTGTTCTACCTGCCGCGATCGCTTCCAGTATGGAATAATAAGAAGAGTACTCCCGCAATTCTTCCCTCAATAAAAATTCAACTTCTTCATAAAGCAGTTCACCCTTTGTCATGATTTTCTCTTCAATATTTGAGAAAATGTTTCTTTTCTTGAATTGTTTAAGATAGAGCGGTATCCCACCCAATACACCGTATATCTCCGCACGTTCTGTCAGCAAAAAGCCAGGGAAGAATTCTATCATTTCCTTAAATGAAAAGGCTGACAGTTTCCATTGACCTGTTCTCCTGCCGTATCGAGGGGATTTATAAGAAAGTACACCATGTTCCATCATTGAAATCGATGAACCGCAGAGAATAAAAAAAACATTTTCATTCATAAGGACTTCATCCCATATTCCCTGGAAAACCGAAGATATAGAATCATCCTTTTCCACAAGATATGAGAATTCATCTATTATAATGACAGTTTTCTTTGCAGGATCCAATCTTCTTTTTATGTAATCGAATAGGAGATAAAAATCTTCAATTTTGAGAGGGACATCATTAAAATGCTCGACTGCTATCGATGTGAACCTGCTTGTATTAAGTACAGTACCTCTTTTATCAGCTAAAAAATAAATGAACTCTTTATCTTTGCAGAATTGTTTTATCAATTCAGTTTTACCAGTACGGCGCCTTCCGTATATCACGACCATTTGAGCATCCGGATGCTTGAATTTTTGTTCAAGGAAACCAAGTTCGTTTTTTCTGTTAATAAATAGGAACATAAAGATAATGTTGTAATTCCTAATAAATAAATTTTATGCTATTCATATTCAAAGCTTGATCTTTTCAGGCGATCATTACTGCGCATTCCTTCACCCTATCTTCCCATGATTTTTTACAGGAGCATTATCGATCGCATCAGATACGTAAATACGTGCAGCTTCATCACCATATTTCAGAATAAGCACATTACGCTCCATCTTGAAATGGGTTTCTGTCTAACCTTTAGAAACTCAATCCTGTCCAGGGCGATCTCAAAAAGCGGTAGTGTCCTTATTTTCGTCCAAAAGATTTTACACACACGATATCGAAATCGTTTTATAAGTTAGTGTATAAGATTGTATAAGAATGTCTAAACTTGTGTTTGATTCTGATGGATTGATCAAATTGTTCAAATCTGGCTGTCTTCAAATAATTTTTCAAAACTTCGCATGCTCAATATCCAGAGAAGTTTATGAAGAAACTGTTATCAAAGGAATGGAAAGATTGTATGAGGATGCCTTTGAAATTGAAGGATTAATCAAAAAAGATAAGCTAACAGTTGAAGTGGTGAGAAATAACAAACAAGCACAGAATATTCTTGAACATAGCAGCGCTGGAAAAGGCGAAGCTGCCTCTTTGCATCTCTTTTTTAACTTGGATGCTACCGCAATTATTAGCGATGACAGGGTTTTTCTAAACCTTCTGCATAAAAACAATGTTCCTTTCGCTAATGCAAAAGCAAATCTGGAGGTTTGAATATGGAAGCTGTATCGTACCCTTTGAGAATACCCAGGAAGGTCATGGATCTTGTCGATCTCAGAACAAAAGAAGAGCATGTGGATAAATCTACTGCATTGAGGCAGTTGATCTACAGAGGAGCCCAGGATTACGTGATGGAGCTTTATCAGAAAGGCAGGGTCTCCCTGAGCAGAGCTGCTGAACTTCTTGATGTCAGTACCTTTGATGTTCTGAGATTGGCTAAAGAAATTCATGGTCCAACTGAAGAACAGCAAAAGTGCAGCAGTAAAACTGCAAGAAGCCTTAAAGTCTAATGTTTTTCAGATTGTTGCACTTTCACAATAAGGAAATTCAGAGAGCATGCCTTCACACCGGTTGACCTTATCAAGAACAGCACGTATTCGGCTGAAATACTTGCCTATCTGTGGCTTGCGGTTGAGAACGGCAAGAACATGATATTCGCAGGCGCAACCGCATCAGGGAAGACCTCGACGTTGAACGCTATTTCTTTGTTCATCCCTCCCCTTGCCAAGATCGTGAGCATAGAGGATACGCATGAGCTTGTTCTCCACCATCCCAACTGGATAGGCCAATAAAAAATTTAAAAGAAAATACAATATTTTGGCACATTTTGAAATCTTTTG
>CAYSLW010000018.1:0-2872 GCA_964431955.1 uncultured Candidatus Methanoperedens sp.
TTTGACTTCTTTTACTATTGGATATTTATCACTAATTCTTTCTTGGAATTTACTTGGAGGTTTTTGTTCAGTAAGTTCTAATATTTTGGGAAAATCGACTCTAAAAATGACATTTGTAAGGAAATGTGATTTATAAACTCTTTTTACAAATTTTTGTTCGACCATAATATTTCTCTGAATTCTATGCTTTACTCCAAGTTTTATTATTTACTTTAATGTAATTAGTAAGCAGGTTTATTTTAATTTATCTATTCATAACTGCATTTCGCATTACTTTAACATCCAATCGATTTATCAACATAGTCTTTTAAGAAGTTCGTGCCCCTATTTTTAATTTACAAATGGTTACGCTGGTTCCAGAGTTCCTAACGAATGCACGAGAACGCCTATCGCCCGCAGTCACCTATACCCCGTACTTGAAGGATACAGGGCTTGCTATCGTTTTTGGCCAATAAAGCTTTTCCCACAATTTTCAAAGTGAACAAAAGCCACGGATTGACATCACTTTCAAGGCAATATACCTTACGAAATGATTTGGGGCCCGGGTCGGGATTCGAACCCGAGTCGTAGGATCCACAGTCCCATAGGATAACCAGCTACCCCACCCAGGCACTCTGATGGAGTAAGCCGATAATGTATCTTACAAAGATAAAGGTTTTGTTTAGAAAAATTCCTCTGCGACTGCCATGGCTTTCTCACGCCTGGCGGGATACGCTTTGAGCTTTATCTGTGTCGCAATTGTATCCGTAGTTGCAGCAAGCTGCACTATCCCTTTATTTAATACATCCAAGTTTATTTTCAGTGCAGAGAGAATTTATATCAAGGGGTCTCTTAAGGTCTATGCATTATCTTGAACTTAAAGAAGAAGGATACAACCTGAAGTTTCAGTTTGGTTTATTTAATAGCGAATATCCAAATCCGATTTCAAGAAAAGAATTTGTTTTAGATTATGATTGCTCAACAAATGAAGAGACAGATATTTTAGAAATATTTGATAAAGCAAAAGAATTTAATAAAAAAATACATGAATGGTTTGAAAAAAGTATTCAAGATGGCTTACGTGATATAATGGGAGTTGTTAATAATGATTAGTAAATATTTTATGGGAGCTTCTCCAGAATATTTCGATGTCGAAAGCGAAATATCTAAGAAAAAGCATATAGAAGAAGATGTGAAGGATTTTGTTATTTCAACTGAGAAATACAATAAATCAAATATGAAAGTAAAAATCGTTGAATATGAAATCAAAGATTGATTCTATTTACATTAAGCATAATGGAGATAGAATATATCAGGGAGATATTTTACGAGATTTTAAATATCAAGATAGGGTTTTCATCGAAGATAACAAAATAAAGATACAAGAAAGAAATATTCCTTATCTTATAGTTCTAACGCAAGATTGTGATTTAGAATGGGATTTTAATAACCATAAAGAAAATGAAGAAGTTCAAGATAAAATAAAAGATAAAATAAATCAAGATAAGTTCTTACAATCTATTTTAATCTGTCCAGCCTACCCTGCAGAAAAAGTGAGGTTAGGTACGCATCTTGAGGAATTAGACCTTAATATGGAAAAATTAAATAGTGATAGATGGAACTTGGTGAAGACGAATCAGAATTCAAGATACTATTTTTTGGATAACGAATCCGATTTACAAATCCCTGATTTGGTTATAGACTTTAAGCATTATTACAGCATACCAAGGGATATGCTGTACAAAGAAATAAAAAAATATTATATAGGTTCAATTAATGAATTATTTAGAGAATGTTTATCACAAAGGTTTGCATTCTATTTAAGTAGAATAGGATTACCTAAAATAAAAGCTGAAGTTTGTGAAAAATAAATCTCTAACTTACAACAAAGCGTTGTTGCAAGTTCGTGCCCCTTTTGTCAATCCAAGCCAAAGCCACAAAGGGCGATAAAACCCTCATGCACCCTCCCGTTTGATGCCTCGCATTTCAATGTGGGGTCGGTTACTTTACCCACGTGCGCCTCAACAAGCTGCTTTGAAACCGCAAGCCCAACTCCCAGACCTCCGTATTTTCTCGGAAATCTGGTCGTAAATCCAATATAGTCATCCTGCTGCACAAACCCCAATCCTAATTCATATCTTTCCAACAGGGACGATATATAACGGATGTTCTACATCTGACATGTTTAGAATTTTTCTTACTTCCTCATCATCAAAAGCTCCAACAACTGCCGTGCCCATATTCAAGGAAACTGCCTGTAAATAAACATTTTCGGCGGCATGCCCGACTTCCATGTGCACATATCTGATGCCCCTATCTCCATATTTTTGAGTTGTTCGTTCATAAACTGCGGAGAATACAATAATGATGGCGCCCTCTCTAACCCAGGTCTGTCCAAGAGCAGCGACAGCCATCTCATCCCTTACATTTCCATTCCTGATCTTCACAAGTTCATGTTCATTTGGCTCATATTTATAAACGCCTTTTGCAACTCCCTCTACATTTCCAATTACCACATATACCTCAAGCGGGTAGAGCGCGCCTGCAGAAGGCGCAGTTCTAAAACCCCTTATCGGGTCGGTAATTCCCTGCGCAGCCCAGAGTATTTGTGAGACTTCAGTAAGTTTTAATGGCTCATCTTTATACTCTCTGACCGATCTTCGTTCGAGCAAAGCCTGTTCGACCGAAGTGCCGCTATCATATTTCGGCTCAGGCAGTTTTATTTTTTCATTGATAGGCTCATCAGGTTCAGGTTCATCCCCCATTGGCTGCAGTAAAATGAAAGCACCGCCTATTCCTGCCCCTATCAATGCCATGACCATAATTACGACATGTATTTTTTTCATTCCGCTTCTCCGAGCATTTCGATCCTCTGTCCTTTTACGGATAGTAT
>CAYSLW010000018.1:2972-16001 GCA_964431955.1 uncultured Candidatus Methanoperedens sp.
TTTTTCATTCCGCTTCTCCGAGCATTTCGATCCTCTGTCCTTTTACGGATAGTATGCTGGATCTTCTTGCGACTGCACGGATGAACATTATGCTTTTATCTATTACCCTCTGCAGCCCGTTCATTGACTGGTTGCCGCTCTTAACTTCTTTCTCGATCATGTCTATATAGCCTCTTAATTCGCTATCGCTCTTGAAAGTGACCATTATCATATCGCTTAAATCTTCAACCGAGCACTGGAAATTGACCTGGACTCTGGAGTAGGACGAATGATACTCTTTTTCAGGAGTTTTTCCGGGCTGCGGCATTCGCCATTTACTCTCCACAAATCCGCTCTTTTTCAGAATGTCAAGACTCTTACGCGGTTTAAACCCCACATCTTTTTCTATATCTTCTTCAGTTTTCCAGCCATTTTGCAGACAGTCGAAAACTTTCTTGTGGTTGTCTGAGCCAAATGCACGAAGAAGGGGAACGATATCAGATGGTTCATTAATAATACGAGTTCTTTTGCCCATGAATGAATAACCTCTCTCAATTAGATGCCATGTACTCTCTAAATATCAAGCTATATATTGTGTTATAAATGGATAAATGTTTTGAAGAAAACTATATACCGTTATATATATTTATTCCAGTAACTGTTAATAGTGTCACCACTATTCCTGCCAGTAAAACACCTGCGAAGATAGCGAGCAGGGCGTTCTTGAATTTGAACCCAAACACAAAAGCGGCTGCGCAGCCTGTCCATGCACCTGTCGCCGGCAAGGGAATACCTACAAACACTGCCAATCCGATTGAACCGTATTTTTCAAATTTTGCACTATGCCTGTGATGAGTTCTGGTGAACAGCCATGTGAAAAAAACATTCCCAATTTTCCATCTCCTTAGAAAATCCGATACAGGTTCAAGGAACAGGAGCAAGGGTATGACTGGTATCATATTACCGATGACCGACAGAGAAAAAGCGGTAATAGGGTCGAATTTGAATGCAAAAATCGCTATGGGAATGGAAAGCCGAAGTTCAGTGATGGGCAGCGCGGCAATCAGAATAACCGCAAGCCACGGCGGGATTGAGCTGAAAATACCTATGAGCGCTTCCGGGTTCATTTTTTATTCGCACCGCACAACATAAAATGGGCAATCAGAGCCTCAAGCTGAATCCGTTCATTTGCACCCTCTGCCATCCTGAAATCGATTTCACCTATGCGGTCAATGAGATCAACTTTCAGCTTGTCTGGAATTGTCATATCAAACATGGCACGGTATATCTGTCCTATGATATCCTCGCCCGAAAGCCCCTGCTCGATCAGAAGATAATCCAATTTCGCCCTGGCTTTCATGAAATTCCCTTCAAGACCCAGTTTAATCAATTCCACAACCTCTTCTGGCTTCGCTGTGGCTGTGGTCTTGTAGATTGCATCCATGTTGACTGTCTTATCAAGCATTGCAGCCGCCTGAAGCGCATTGATGGCGCGCCTCATATCGCCTGATGCCACGTATTTTACGGCATCCATGCCGTCGTCTGTAAGGTTTACGCCTTCTGCTCTGGCGATATGCCTTATTCTCTCCTCGACTGCCGCGCTCCCGATGGGTTTGAACCTGTAAACCGCGCATCGTGACTGGATGGGTTCGATTATTTTTGATGAATAATTGCAGGAGAGGATAAATCTGCAAGTTGCGGTATATTTTTCCATTGTTCTTCGAAGCGCAGACTGAGCATCAGAAGTGAGGGCATCTGCTTCGTCGAGGAATATTATCTTGAACTCAGCTTCGCCAAGCGGAGCAGTCCTTGCAAAGTTCTTGATCTTGTTCCTGACCACATCGATGCCGCGTTCATCACTGGCATTCAACTCTGTGAAATTGTTAGTCCAGGCTTCCCCGAAAAGTTCTCTTGCTATGCATACTGCTGAAGCTGTTTTTCCAACGCCGGGGGGACCTGATAAGAGTAGGTGCGGCAGGTTTCTTGACCGGACATAGGATTTAAGGCGCTTTATTACTTCAGTCTGCCCCACTACGTCATCCAGTCTTTTAGGGCGGTATTTCTCGATCCAGATTTCTTCTTTGAGCATGCAAGGCTTAATAAGCAGCAAACTGTTATTTAACTTTCCTTTCAATTAATTAGCTGCAAAGATGGTAAGAGGAGGGAATAATTATAAATATAATCATTACATCTATAATCATTAATGAAATTCTATGACCGCCAAAAAGAACTGGGGACAATTTCTTCCGATTCTATGCACGGTTCATCTACAGGAACATGAGTCTGTACCAGAGCGGAAGATATGATCAGCTCATGGAAAAAACCCTCTCTCAGTGGGATGCATTCACAGGATGGGCATTTGAAGAGATGGTGCGAGAAATGCTGCGGGAAGAGCTTTCGGGAGAATACATGAAGAGCGGCTCATGGTGGAACAGGCGGGGAGATGAGATAGACCTGCTTGCGCTGGGGAAGAATAAGGTGCTTGCGGTCGAGATAAAGAATATGGAATTGGACATGAAGAAAGCAATGGAGCATATCGAGGGACTAAAGAAAAAGATAGCTCTTGTCAAGGGCATAAACGATAATATCACTTTTGGAATTGCCGCGCAAAAGATTGAAAATAAAGACAGAATTCAAAAGATGGGTTACTTTGCGTGGGATCTGGATGATTTGATGGGGATGTGGTATTAAAATGGAAGAAATGAATTAATGGAAAAGCAGTGTGTTAGGCTTGGTATGATAAGTATGCCAGAAACTCATAATACCTCAGAATCCCCCAAAAAAATCAACTTCTTCATCACCTCTAATCTTTTCCCTTCGTTCTCGGTTACAGGAAATTCCTGCGCCCTCATGTGCAAACACTGCAAGGGAAAACTGCTTGAAGCACTTATTCCTGCAACAACCTGCGAAGAGCTTGAAAAGAAAGCTTTAAAACTGTATAAACATGGGGCAATAGGCTTATTAATAACAGGCGGCTGCGATAGGCGCGGAAAGGTGCACGTGAACAGTTTAATCCCTGCAATTAAAAAAATTAAGGAGAAAACGAATTTAATCCTGATTGCTCACACGGGTTTTATATCTTGCGAAGAAGCGATAGCGTTGAAAGACTCTGGCTTAGACGGCATAGGTTTTGACGTGATTGGCGATATGACCACAGCCAGAGAAGTGTATGGTCTTGAAGTCTCGGGAAAAGAATATCTGGACAGCCTTCGCGCTATAGAGGATTCAGGAATAACGATATTCCCCCATGTGTGTGTAGGACTGCACTTTGGCGAATTGAGGGGAGAATATCGCGCACTTCTGCTGATAAAAACAATAGCACCAGCTACGATAATAATAACAGGGCTGATGCCTGTTGTGGGTACGCCCATGGCTCACATAAAACCAAAACTTTCTGATTTTGAAAAAGTGATAAAAAAAGCAATAAAAATGTTCCCACATACACCCGTCGTGCTTGGATGCGCCCATTCAAGCGGGAAAGACAGGGGAGAAATAGAAAAAATAGCAATAGAAAGCGGCGTAAATGGCATTGCCTCGCCAACGATGCAAACGATTAATTTTGCAAAAGGAAAGGGTTACGAGATTAATTATTACGGCACGTGCTGCGGGCTTGTTCCAAGTGAAAAAACAAGGATTGAAAACCCGAGATAATCCTACTCTCTCGCGGCTTCCCTTACAATATCGCTCGCACTTATTATGCCAACGGGTCTCTGCGATGCCCCCACGCCGCGCTCCGAGAAAACAAGCAGTCGATGAATATGCTTTTCGCTCATTACTCTTGCGGCTTCGCTCAAGGTCGAAGTGGGTTTGACAATCTCTATATGGGGAGTCATTATAGATTCTGCGGGCAGGTTTTCCCAGTTTTCTTTTCCTATCACTTTAAGTATATCCATCTCAGAGATAATACCCACGGCTTCGCCTTCATGACTGACCACAGCTACCCCGGAAAGCCCCTGCTTGCTAAGCATGGCAACGATCTCTTTGGCTGTAGCATCCATCGACACTGTTACCACTCCTCTTGTCATTATATCTCTTAATAATTTATTTTCCAATCTCAAAAGGTATCCCTCGTTCAAATAATACGCCCATTAGATAAATAATTAATCGTTAATGATTAATAATAACTAATAATTAATAATAAGCACAAATTATCTCTTTTTCTGCATCATCTCATCTAAGAGTTCCTTGGCTCTGTCAGCCCTGACCTTCCTTTCTTTGACCATAATCCCGGCTATCTTATCAACCAGCTCTCCTGTCGCTCCTGCCTGAATCGCAACGTTCCTTGAGTGAAGCCCCATATGTCCCCTCTGGATTCCTTCTGTGGCAAGCGCCCGCAGTGCTGCGAAATTCTGAGCAAGTCCAAGCGCTGCGAAGACCTCGCCCATTTCCGCAGCAGTCTTTACGCCCAGAATCTTTACTGCCGCGCGTGCTATCGGGTTTGTTTTTGTCGCGCCGCCCACAAGCCCCACTGCCATGGGCATTTCGATTGTAGCAACGAGGTCACCGTTTGCATTTTTCTCGTAGCATGAAAGCGGTCTGTAAACACCGCTGCGTGAGGCATAGACATGCGCTCCTGCTTCTATTGCTCTGGTATCGTTGCCCGTGGCAAGCACTGCCGCGGTCACGCCGTTCATTATACCTTTGTTATGCGTGGCTGCCCGATATGGGTCGCCTGCTGCAAAATGATACGCTGCCAGAATGCCGTCCACTGCCTCTTCGCCGCCGATAGCCTCTTTTGTGAACACAGCCTTTACCCTCATGATTCGCTTATCTGCGAAGTTCGAAATAATGCGAAGATACACCCTGCCGCCTGTAAGCTCTTCGATATAAGGCGCCACGGTTTCAGCCATTGTATTTACCGCATTTGCTCCCATGGCATCCCTGCAGTCCACTATTAAATGTGTGATGACCATTTTTCCGCCCGGCGTGTCGATGACTCTTACTTCCACATCCTTCGCTCCTCCGCCGAACTTGACAAGCACGGGGTCAACTTCGTTTGCGCGTCTGATTATCTCGTCTTTTTTCTCAAGGATATTCATCTTTGCGCCATTGGGGTCTGCTATTCCCACAGCCTGAATCTGCCCTATCATGAGAGGACATGTGCTGCTCGTTGTGAATCCGCCGCCCTCGCGAGCCATCTTTGCTGCATTGCTGGCAGCCGCTATTACAGAGGGCTCCTCGATTGCCATGGGAATGAGATAATCTTTTCCGTTTATGAGGAAATTCACAGCCACACCCATGGGTACTTCCATCACGCCGATGACGTTTTCCACCATGCGGTCTGCTGCGTCAAGCGAAAGCGCGCCCGTGGCGCTGATGCATGAAGCTTCTTCTTCTGTGAGACCTGAAAATTCGGAGACTGCCCTGAGCCTTTCCTCCGGGCTCAGCTTATAGAAACCTGAGAGCTTTGATGTTTTTGCCATGAATTTTTCCACCTGCGAGAGGTTTTAGAGGACAGGAGGGTATAAATAGATTATCGCCAAAAGCTTTATCAATAAATCAATACCTTATGGATAATCCCATTCAAGATTATGCGGTGAACTTTTTATGACTCAAAAGACCAAAGGAAAGAAGAAACGACTGGCAAAAGCGCAGAACCAGAACCAGCGCGTCCCCGCATGGGTTATCGTGAAAACAAAAAGGAATGTAATGACACATCCCAAGAGACGGCACTGGAGACGCAGCACACTCGAGGTTTAAAGTGATTGATATGGCAGACATCGAAAGAATATATACCATTCCCCTTTCAGATGCAAGGAAAGTCCCTCGCTGGAAGAGAGCAGAAAGCGCGGCAAGAAAGGTAAGAGCCTATCTTGCAAAACACCTGAAGACAGAACTGGAAGAAGTTAAGCTGGATAAGACCATTAATGAAAAGCTCTGGGAGAGAGGTTCCATGAAACCGCCATTGAAAGTTCGTGTAAGGGCAGTCAAATTCGAGGCTGGCGGCGTGAAAGCCGAGCTCGCTCAGGAATAAATTTTTTGGGGAATAAGGGAGTGAAGCGCAGGTTAAATATTTCAGGAAGCCCGGTACTCGGTGTGTTTGCGGCATGCACCGAGGAGCTTGTTTTTGTACCGCATGATACTCCTGATGAGACTTTGAAAGAATTAGAGGAATCCCTCGGGGTAACTGCCCACCGCTCTTCAATAAGCGGGAGTGCTATCATCGGCTCGCTGCTGCGGGGAAACAGCCGGGGCGCTGCGGTGGCAGGTTTCATCCTCGATAAGGAGATACATGCAATCAGAAAACACATCAAAGCAGCAAGACTGACAGAAGAATTGAACGCTGCAGGAAATCTCATACTCGCCAATGACACTGCTGCGCTTGTGCATCCCGACCTCTCGGATAAGTCCATCGGGATAATTAAAAAGACTCTCGGCGTGGACGTAAAACGGGGCACTATCGGGGGTTTAAAGACCGTGGGCATGGCTGGCATCGCCACGAACAAAGGGGTACTCGTGCATCCAAAATCCAGTCCAGCCGAGATCGGGATAATAGAAGAACTCTTTGCTCTGCCTGTTGACATCGGTACTGTAAATTTCGGGTCGCCATTGGTTGGTTCAGGGCTCCTTGCCAACAGCAAAGGCTATGTGGCAGGCGAGGATACCACGGGTCCCGAAATCAGCCGGATTGAAGACACACTGGGTTATCTGTAAAGACGTTGAATTTTATCACGAAAATACGACGATATAAACCAAAACTTTTCATAAAATCTTTATGCAATCACTTTTATTGAGTGACGCATGGCTCTAACCTATGCAAAAGCAGGCGTGGATATCGAGAAGGAAAACCGTGCCATATCAGCCCTCGCAAAGCAGCTTACCTACAAACGCAGAGGTCTGGGTGCACCTTTAACAGATGTGGGTCATTATGCAGGTCTTATCGATTTTGGCAAATATGCCCTTGCGCTTACCACAGATGGGGTGGGCTCGAAGGTACTGATAGCTAACGAGATGAAAAAATGGAACACAGTGGGGATTGACTGCATCGCCATGAATGTAAATGACCTCTTAGCGATGGGCATCGAGCCTCTTGCATTCGTGGATTATATCGCCATACAGGAGCCCAATGAGGAGATCATGAGGCAGATAGGGGAAGGGCTGGCAAAAGGTGCTGAGATTTCCAGGATAACCATAGTTGGAGGTGAAACTGCGACCCTTCCCGATATCATCAATGGCTTTGACCTCGCAGGTACTTGCCTTGGGATGGTGAAAAAGGACAGTATTATCACAGGCGAGCGTATTGAGATCGGCGATGCAATTATTGGTCTTCCATCGAGCGGGGTGCACAGCAATGGGTATTCCCTTGTTCGCAGAATCATAAAAGATTCAGGCTACTCGTATCAGGATTTGTTCCCCTATAATAAAAAGACAACCATCGGGGATGAATTGTTAATCCCCACAAGGATATACATGGAAATACTGGATGCTGCCGGCAAGTTCGATATTCACGGGCTGGCGCACATAACAGGCAGCGGACTCATGAAACTTCACCGCATCACGAAATACGGGTTTGATATAACTCATCCATTTGAGCCACAGCCTATATTCAGGTTTTTGCAGGAGGAGGGAGAAGTTGAAGACGTTGAGATGTACAAGACCTTCAACATGGGCATGGGCTTTGTGGTTGTGCTTCCCAAGAGCGGGGCTCGCGGGGCTTCAAAGATGCTGGGTGGGAAGGTTGTGGGGGAGATTGTGGAGAAGGGAATATCCGTTGAAGGGCTGGAGATAAAGTAAGGAATACCAATCCTTAAATAAGAACAGAGCAAACAATTATTGTTATTGATTAATTAATTATTGCTGAAGTAACAGTTTCGTGAATAATTTTATTATTATTTAACCCCTTTATTTCGTCTGGAGAAATTAAATTTTATTTTCATGATTATGATGGAACATCAATAAAAAATTCGTTCGTCAGCACTCGATTTAATTTTTCAATCTGGTCTGGAAATTTAAGTTATAAACACCAATGTAATAACGACTTTAATACCCTTACCCCTGTTTCTACTGGAAACTGTTATAAAGCTGCCCTGCGTTCTCACAGTAACTCTTACATCTTTGCGGACTATTTTGTATCAATCATGTCCATAGAACATAAGATGCAGTCAATCGTAAAGGCGCTGGCAGAAAGGGGCAGCGTTCTTGTAGCTTTCTCAGGCGGCGTGGACAGTTCAGTGCTTGCTGCGCTGGCATACAAAGCGCTTGGAAATAATGCAATTGCAGTAACCGCGGATTCGCAGACGCTTGCGCCTGGCGAGCTTGAGTGCGCAAAAGAGGTTGCGAAAGAGATGGGAATCAGGCACGTTGTTATTTCTTATGATGAACTCGGCGAGCCAGAATTTGCAAAAAATCCCATGGACAGGTGCTATTACTGCAAGAAGGGGCTGCTCCGCGAGTTAAAAAAACTCACAGCACAGTATGACTTGAAAGGCATTGTTGAAGGAACCAATATTTCGGATTTGAAAGCGCATAGACCGGGTCACAGGGCAGTCGTGGAAGAAGGCGTTTTTAACCCCTTCGTTGATTTCAAAGTCACAAAGGAAGAAATTCGACAAATGGCGCATAAGATTGGGCTGCACAATGCCGATAAGCCCTCCATGGCATGTCTTTCTTCGCGTTTCCCATACGGGCAGACGATAACCACGGAGGGATTAAAGCGCGTGGGTGCTGCCGAGGCTTATCTTCGCAGGGCTGGGTTTGGGGTTGTGCGGGTGCGCGACCATGCCGGTGTAGCCCGCATCGAA
Organism: uncultured Candidatus Methanoperedens sp.; assembly: GCA_964431955.1. Lineage (GTDB taxonomy): Archaea > Halobacteriota > Methanosarcinia > Methanosarcinales > Methanoperedenaceae > Methanoperedens. The sequence continues at coordinate 11,693 of CAYSLW010000018.1, forward strand.
ATTATGCCTGATGAAATGGCGCGATTTCTGGAAATGCGTGAGGATGTTGTGTCTGAGTTTAAGAGGCTTGGGTTTTCCTATGTTGCCCTCGACATCGTGGGTTTCAGGAGCGGTAGCATGGATGAAGTGATATCTTATTGAGTTAAGGTTGGCATATCTTTAAAGAAGAAACGTTGTTCTTAAGCAGTTTGCGCCGTACTATATTTTTCAGCAATAGCTACATACTCTGCAAATGACTTTGATTCTGGAATGGATAGATTATCCTCCAGTAATCCCTGTATATGCATTTCAATTGCTTCATGTATGTTCTTCTCAGCTTCTTCACGGGTGGCTCCTGTGGCGACACAGCCCGGTAAGTCCGGCGAATATGCCGAGTAGTTATTGTTTGCTTTTTCGATCACGACAAGGAAACGATACATTTTACTTCACCTTTTTCAACTTTCCTCTACGCAACGCAGGCTGATAAACCCCGCAGATAGTCTTATTAACCGGCGCCTGTGTAATTGTCCAAAAAGGTCGTTCTGGCTTCCCATAAACTTTCGGGAGCATGAGTTTTAGTCCTCCAGACAGTCACAAACCCCGTACGATGTACGATGCCTGTATATAGCGTTCTCAAAAATATTTCCTATAATACACGCAGCAATATATGTATTCCACACCATCACGCGTGGTAATACTCGCCCGTCGCGCGCTGCTGCACAGGAGAGCCGCACGGTTCAAATCCCGGCACCCCTATCGCATCAGCCCTGCACTGCCTGCACAACCTGAACTGTGGTATGAACTCTTCCGCAAGCGTTCTTGCCATGGTGAGTTCATCACATTCAGGCGCTCTTTCTTTCTCTAACTTGTGAAGCGGTATCAATGGAATAATATTCATGAGTATCGCGCCGTTCTCTGCCGACCTTCTGGCAATTTCCTTTACCTGTTCAAAATTGATTTCCGGGATGAGCACGGTATTCACTTTCACATTCAGCCCTGCCTCGCTTGCTTTCTTAACTCCCAGGAACTGGTTCTCAATAAGTAGTTTTGCACCTTCAACACCTTTATAGGTCTTATCGTGATACCTCACAAAAGAGTATATCTTCGCCCCGACTTCCGGGTCAACCGCGTTGATGGTGACCGTAACGCTGGTAACTCCCGCCTCGATGAGCCTGTCCACTTTTTCAGGAAGCAGAAGACCATTACTTGCTACGCATTTTATAAGTTCTGGATATTTTTCATGAACTAACTTAAGGGTCTCAAAGGTCTCTTCGTTTGCCAGCGATTCTCCCGGTCCTGCGATTCCAACAACGCGCAGGTTGGGCATCTCCTTCACGTATTTATCAACCCTTACAAGCGCCTCCTGCGGGTTGAGAATCCTTCCTGCAACCCCCGGTCTGTGCTCGCATTTATCCAGTTTCCGTATGCAGTAGTTGCACTGGATATTGCAGCGCGGCGCCACGGGTAAGTGAATTCTCGCTGTAGTGAAGTGCGCTTTTTCGCTGTAACAGGGGTGCACACTGGTAAGATGTGCGAATTTTGAGCCGATGTTTCCCCAGCGTTCCTGTTTCATGGTGTCCTCATTTTATTCGTAGTTTTACGAACGATAATTGGTGTTGATATTGTATAGCTGCCTACATTCTTCTTAATTAAATAAATCTACCGTTGCTATTTGACTTCTACCTTCAGCGAGTGACATTTGGGGCAGCGAAGTTGCCGCAGTCGCGACATATATATTCGCATACCGTGGCTTCACCTGAAATGTCCACATCGAACATATCGCCCACACTGCACATATTCTCAACTCCTTTACATTTTTTCAAACATGTCTTTACCCACGCCGCACTGAGGGCTGATTTGGCTAAGCTATGCCCTGGGGCAGGCGGGGCGTCTCGGGTTAAATCTAACGTAACTGCATAGCCTGCGGTCTTATAAAATGAAGACGGTAGCGAAGGCATTCCTTAAAGTTGTCTCCCTTGAAGTCGCATGGTTCCATGTTTGCTGCCGTGCATTTATCTCCTGAGCAGAAAGTGCATTTTTCAGATGGCATTACTCCTCGAATATGGGTAGGGGTGGGTATTATTTGTTTCGGTTGTGGAAGTGATTGAAAGCCGGCGATACTGACTGCAGTGTTTTGTCAGACCCCGTATTTAAATACGGGGTTTTATGTTCCTTTACACATCAGCCTTGCCAGAAACTTGGTGTACATCACCAGATCCTCTACCCGGATATTCTCAACCTCAAAATCCAGGTCTTTGAGTTTACTGGCTGCAAAGTCCATTATTTTTCCATAGTTCTCACCGGGCGGGACCTGCGTTGGAATGCGCACAAGCTCACCGAGTGTCTTTATTGTTTCTTCGGTTTTAGATTCAAGATATTCGAATAATGCCTGCATTTCGTAACAATTTGGTTTTTATTACCCAAATCCTTTTTGCTTTGATTACAGCTATTAGAGTCGATGACCCTCGAAGAAGAAATAAAGGCAATCGGAGATGAAATCTCTAAAACAAAATATAACAAGGCTACCGAAGGTCACCTCGGTCGCCTTAAATCCAAGATCGCCCGTTTGAGGGACGAAGTACAGAAAAGAGCGTCATCAAAAACCGGGGGGGAGGGGTTCTCGGTCAAGAAATCCGGCGATGCGTCCGTTGTGCTCGTGGGATTCCCATCGGTAGGCAAAAGTACGCTCCTGAACAGCCTCACCGGAACAGAATCCGCGGTTGCAGCCTATGAATTTACCACAACTGACGTAGTGCCTGGCGCGATGGAATACAAAGGCGCCACCATCCAGATACTTGATTTGCCCGGTCTTGTGAAGGGTGCCGCCTCCGGCAGGGGCAGGGGCAAGGAAGTCATCGCCGTAATAAGGAACGCCGACCTTGCGGTGATACTGCTTGATGTTTTCCAGCTCGTCCACTATGATGTTCTCGTCCAAGAATTAAATGAAGCAGGTATCCGTGTCAATTCTAGACCGCCTGATGTCACAATTAAGAAAAAAGCAAGGGGTGGGGTCAGTATCAACAGCACTGTTGAATTGGCTCTTGATGAGGATACCATAAAAACTATCCTGGGTGAGTACCGAATCCACAACGCCAACGTATTGATACGAGAGAATATCAACATCGACCAGTTGATAGATGCTGTCCTTGGTAACAGGAAATATATCCCAGAGATCGTGGTTATCAATAAAATCGACCTTGCGGATGAATATACCCTCAGGGAATGTAAAGAAAAATTCCCTGATGCATCGCTCGTTTCTGCTGATAAAAAGGTTCATATCGATGAGCTCAAAGAAAAACTGTATGAAAAATTAGGGTTTATCAGGATTTACCTGAAACCCCAGGGCAAGCCCGCTGACATGGATGAGCCCCTGATAGTGAGGTATGGTTCCACTATCGGCGATATATGCGACAAACTTCACCGCGATTTCAAAAAAAGGTTCAGGTATGCGCAGGTCTGGGGTTTATCCGCAAAGCATGAGGGACAGCGTGCCGGTCTTGACCATATGATGTACGATAATGATATCCTGACCATAGTACTGAGGAAATGAGACAAATGAAACCCGTAACGCCTCTTCTGACCGTGGACGCGCTTATAATATATGAGGGAAAAATTGTCCTTATCAGACGCAAAAACCCGCCATTTGAGAATCATCTTGCGCTTCCGGGGGGCTTTGTAGACGTGGGGGAGACAGTTGAAGCGGCTGCGATACGCGAGGCAAAGGAGGAAACAGGGCTTGATATAAAGCTTATCAGGCTCATGGGGGTGTATTCTGAACCTTCGCGCGACCCACGGGGTCATACCGTTTCCGTATGCTTTCTTGCCGAGGGGAGAGGAAACCTTAAAGCAGGTTCGGATGCTAAGGAAATAGGGCTTTTCGACTTATACGAAATCCCCGAACTGGCATTTGACCACAATAAAATCATAGAAAACGCCAGGAGTGATATCAATGGAATTTTGTCCGAAGTGTAAGAGCATGATGATGCCTGCCAAGAACGTTTTTAAATGCAGGAAATGCGGGCATGAACAAGAGATAAAAGGAAGTTTTGTTTCAAAAACCGCTCGTATGGAGCGCGAGGTCACTGTCCTGGAGGGGCGCGAGATGGGGATGCCCACAACCAGAGCTAAATGCGAGGACTGCGGCAACAATACCGCATACTGGTGGCTCAGGCAGTTGAGGGCGGCTGATGAGAGCGAGGTGAGGTTCTTTCGCTGCACGAAATGCGGGAAGACGTGGAGAGGGTATAACTAAGAAGACGATTAGGGAGTTGATTCTATTAAGGTCTCTTTATTGGCTGACCCCGACTTTTGCGCGGGATCTCTGGAAGTT
>CAYSLW010000019.1:0-9137 GCA_964431955.1 uncultured Candidatus Methanoperedens sp.
GAATGCTTCTCTTTGCAGTTCTATCTTTACTTCATCTTTACCAAGGGTTCCCATATCTACATTGGCGAAATCCTTAAGTTTGATTGCCGGTGTCCCGAGACGCAAGAGAGCGGTGAATATAAAAACTGGTTGAACAGGGTCAACAAAAACTTTCAATCTTCCTATAACCCGGTTCAGGGAAAGGTCAGCCAGTGTGTCCTGTATCAATATACGAGTTGCCTTTGCCCCAACAGTATCAGGAGATTCCACCACAAATGTTTCAAGCTGTTCCATCTATCCTCCAAGACCCCGCCTAAACAGTCCCCGTATTTAAATACGGGGTCTTGCGGGGTTTTATAAATCCAGATGCAAGCAAAGCAGCTCCCACGGCTCCGATGTACTGCGCATTGTTTGGAACGAGTGCTTTCACTTTAAGCAGTTCCTCCACTGCTTTTGGCAGTCCCTCAATAAGGGATGTTCCGCCGCACATTATTACAGGTTCTTTAACATCAATCTCCTGAAGCTGCTGCTCGAATAACTGCTCTGCAACGCTGTGGCATGCTGCCGCCGCAACATCCTCCGGAGCACTTCCTGCAGATAATGAATTAACAAGTGACTGGATACCGAAGACGATGCAGTAGCTGTTCATTTTGATATTCCTGCAGTCTCCTTTTATTGCGAGAGCGCCAAGCTCGGTTATACTTACCCCGAGTCTTTTTGCAGTCATTTCAAGGAACCTGCCCGACGCGCCCGCGCATATTCCGCCCATCGTGAACATCCCGGGAATACCATCGAGGACGGATATCGCTTTATTGTCCATACCACCGATATCAAGAACTGTCGCTGTTCCTTTTTGTTTATTAGCAAGATAAACCGCGCCTTTTGAGTTAACTGTAATTTCCTCCTGCACAAGGTCTGCCTTAAAATGCTCTCCAATCAGGAAGCGTCCGTAACCTGTGGTCCCAAGAGCCTGTATTTCTTCACGTTTTACCCCTGCCTCCTTTAATGCGCTGGTATATGCCTCCTCGGCGCTTTCAAGCACTTTTATTGTGGGAACCCATCCTTTCCCGATAATCTTATTGTCTCTCATGACCACCGCTTTCGTTGTTGTAGAACCTGAATCTATTCCAGCAGTAAGACCGCTCTGCTTTTCTCTTGCGAGAAGACTCTTTCTTCGGGCTGTGGTAGTGAGTGCTTCCATTCTTGTAAGAAGTGTTCCTGCAGTTGTTCTTTCTGTAAATGAATAGCTTATCACAGGAATACCTGTTTTTTCATGGATATAACGGCGTATTTCGCTTCTCACAAGTGCGGCTTCAGCGCACCTGAAGCACGTTGCAACAAAAACGGCATCAACCTGCACCTTTCCTGTCACGATGGACTTTGCCCTTGCCATTATGAGCTTAAGGTCAGGACTTGCTACTTTAAGCCCGAATTCTTCCTCGATGGCTTCAATATCTGCTGTATCTACTTCAGGATAAACCATCACCGCATTGACCTGCTTGACTGCGGAATCTATTTCTTTCTGTATCCCGCTATACTCCGCGCCGCATGAAAGCTGGGCTATCCTCACAGGATTTTCGGTTGAAGTCATTTCTTTTCCTCCGCGGGTTTTAAGGATTTTAAGAATTCTGAGATTTTGTATACGAATTCTTTGGCATCTTCCTCGGTTGTGGGATAATCCAGCTCAAGCAGCGGGATTTTTTTAGCCCGCAATAAAAAATTGACAAGTTCATTCGTCCTTGCACACCCCATACAGCCAAACGAAATGACGGGGTCATACACAACGATGGCAGCTTCTGCATTCTGGAGAAGTGTGTCAAAAAGCGACATCCTTCCTCTAACGCCAGACGGCACCTCCACAGCCGCGTATTTCAATCCGAATTTGGGATCCTCGGGTGTTATGTTCATAGGCGGTGAATCAAGTCCCTGCGATCTGACCTTTTTCCCGACTTCCTGCATTATGGCAAGGGGCTGATGACCAAAACGTTCAACCAGGTCTGAAAGAATAAGACTGTTTGTTGGGTAAATAAAAACCTTCATTGCGCTACCTCTGTTCTTTTATTATTTCTTTAAGCTTCTCTATATCAAGTTTCTTGTTTTTCTTTTTTAGTTTGGGAATTTCACCTTTATCTAACGCTCGTAATGCCGATGCGATATGCGGTAATAATTTGTCCTCGTTCTCAAGATTGTGGAATCCAGGTCTTGCGCCTCCGCTTCTTGTCGCCCTGCAGCGGTAGGGTTCACCGGGCGCAAAGCCCCGCTCTTTAATGAAAATGCCATATTGGTCCATTTTGCGAATGTTTGAGAGAAGCGAATCTACGATATGACGCTCACCTGTTACCATAACTCCAAAACAGGTTTCTTTAATCATAATATCCGCATTTGACTCATAAATTTTGATTACCACATCGCTGGGAAGCACTTTTGATGATTTGATCACTACCATTTTAGTTATGGTATCCATTATGAAACCTCTTTTATGTAAATTATATCGCCGACTTTTAGTCCCTTGAGCCGTTCCGGTTCTATTACCTTTCCGATGATATTGGTACATTCGAACTTTTCACCGGTAGGACCATATTTTTCGTCATCGGTAAGCCTGACACCAACCATACCGTAACGTTTTGCCGCCTGGTTTGTCACGCCAATTTCGCCTGCTTTGACTTTTGTCTTCGGGACATTTTCTGGATTTATCTCTTTGTAGGCTTCTGCTCCTTTTTCTGACCAGAACAGGTATGTATTCTCATAGGTGTATACCACAGGAAGCGGACCAAGAGGTCTATCTTTCAGGCGCAGCGAATGCCTGAAGAAGTCAAGAGTTATGGGAGCGAGGTTATCATAAAAACGGACATTGATTATTTTATCTGAGCTTACACCAAGACCAGTGACCACACCCGCTTCTCGGATTTCAATAGTAGTATCAGGGGACTGTTCAACTATTATAGCGCCATCGCCTGTGTATCCCCTCTTTTCCAATTTAATAATCCCCGTATTTAAATACGGGGTCTCAGCTAACATTTTTTCTGCATCCTTAAAGCCCATTCCCAGAACCATGACCCGCTCAGGATTGGAAAGAACTCCAAGCTTGCTGCCTGCATCTGCTATCTTAATAAGTTCGATTCCCGCTGAAACATGACCTACTACGCTGTGTACCGCACTTGAGGTCCTGTCTTCTTTATAGATATACACGCGCCCGTTTCCAAGACCATCCGTGCGTACTGCAATTGCGCCTTCGGAACGTGCATCCCAGTGTTCATAGATGCACCCTTCCCCTTTTAGCGCATCATCGGAAATGAATGAGTATGAGAACGTGTCCACAATAAACACTTTTTTCCTTATTAGCGCCAGGAAATGCTCTGCCCCTTCGGGGGATTCATTAACAAGATCCACTTTGAAATAAGTAAAAATCTTCATCCCGTCTTCGAGTTTGACATTCAAATCTGGAGTGGAGATTTTATCAAGAAGGGTTTCCCATTTTATAACCGGTTCAATTTTTAATAAGGTGTCTCCTTGTTTGAGATTTGTAATAATATTCTTCCCGCTTATAATCTTTGCAACAACAGCCCCGGCCGGGCTTCCATAATCTGAAATATGTTTATTTTTTGCAAATATGAGGTAGCTATTCTTTGCATCATAACCGCCTGTACCAAAAAAAACATCAAAACGGTTGTATTTTTGTTCTATTCTTTGAGGGATAATATCTGTTTCAACAGTGCCAAACGCTATGGAATTTAAAGTTTCCCAGTGCGCATTTTTGTCAAGAAAACCATGATTGAATTTATTCCACAATGTAGAATCGCCAAACAGTTCAATCCTGAATTCGCCCTTATTAGTGATTATCTTATATTCGGAAGTGGTTTGTTCTTTTTGTGCTCCGGTTTTTATAATACCCACTGTTGTACCGGGAATATAGAACGCATTTGCAAGCTCAATGGCATCTTTGAGGCTTGCACCATCTTTTAATTCTAATTTTTCACCGTTAATCTCTATTGAGAGCACGCATCCTCCGGAAAGTTCAGGCTTTTATACAAGTCTATTTCAATTCTTCAACTATTCCTTCCAGAGCTTCCTCTCGCTCTTTCTCGGAAAGTTTTGATGAAACAGCATCAGTTTCCCCGATATCCACAATCTTGCCAAGACGCATCAATGCGGCTCTGTCGCATACCTGAGCAACAAAATCCATATCATGCGATACTATGACAAACGTCTCCCCGAGCTCTTTTCTGGCATGGAGAATAGATTTTGCAACTTCTATTTTCGTAACAGGGTCCATTGTTCCCGTAGGTTCATCAAAAACAAGTATTCTTGGCTCTTTGATAAGTACCTGAGCCATCGCAACTCTATGCCTCTCTCCTTCACTCAATTCATCAGGCATTTTCGTAAGAATCTCTTCTGCCTTTTTCTCTGTGAAACCTGCGGTCATCAATGTATGGATAGCCTTTCTTTCTCCCAGTTCGACAGGCAAATCAAGCCCTATAGATTCGGTCAGGTTATCGATAACATTCCTGTGCGGATAAAGGCTGTATTCTTGATGTAATACGCCGATGTATTTGGTAGCTCTGCCTTTCTTATCTGGACCTCGCTGCGTCAGATCAATCCACTCATCCCCGATTCTGACATCAATCGAACCCGAGGTAGGCTTCAGCAATCCTGAAATAATCTTGGATGTCGTGGTTTTACCTGCTCCACTTACGCCTATTATTCCGAATATCTCGCCTTCTTTCACATCGAAACTCACTTCATTGACAGCCCTTACTATACCACGGTCAAGGGAGAAATAAGTCATGTGCAGGTCATGTGCACGGATAATAGGCTGTCCTATTATCACCTCTTCCTGCTCTCCTATTGTGCCTGCTTCTTTCATAAACTCAGAAGCTACTTCTTCGGGCTTTCCCACCATCAGGACTTTCCCTTCATCAAGCCAGAGTGTACGATGCGAAAGCTTCTCTATTACATGGGGCCAGTGAGACGTAATAATGAGCCCCATCTTGTAATTCTTGGTTGCATTTAATATGCTTTCATGCACAAGCTCTGCAGTCTTGGGATCAAGGGTGCCTGTAGGCTCATCTGCCAACAGCAGGATTGGATTTTTAACGAGCTGCCTTGCAAGGACTACGCGCTGCTTTTCACCGCCTGAGAGTTCCCTCGCAATATGCATCATCCTGTTGGAAAGATTCACCTGGTCTAATAGGTCAGCAGCTTTGTGGATAGCATCAGGGCCCATCTCGTCGATCTCATTAAGCGCATTCATGACATTCACAATAACCCTTTCGTCGCCGTACAATGCAAACGTCCTTTGCAGCATGATGGCAATTCTTCTGGTTATGCTTCTTCTGAGCGGGTCATGGATTGGCAATTTTACAAAATCCGCATCGAGCTTTTTGAAACTCGAATTACATTTTGGACAGGGCGTTCCCACTTTGCTTGGACGATCTATATAACCACATTTACTGCATTGGGCAAGATGATAGACTACGCTTCCCGAGATATCATCAAAGGCTTCCACTCCTCTCAGTACATGCATGAGGATGGATTTACCTGCACTGCTCTTTCCCAGTATCCCAAGAATTTCTCCTTCTTTGATTTCAATGTTGATATTCTTAAGAACATCAATTCCGTCAAAGCCAATACGAAGGTCTTTAATTTCGATGAATAGCGTCATGTATTATTCTCCGGTTTATTGTGTGAATTATTAATCCGCTTTATCATAAGTTTTTGCATTTTACGTGAAATCCGTTAGAGATCAAATTATCAATTCCTGACGGTTAAACACAGAGCAAGATAGATGAGGCAGTACATAAATATAACGAGGGAAATTTTCATTTTCTTATTTCAGCCGCACGCTTAATCTCTGCGCCCAAAGACTTAAGAATAGAGTCCCGAAGGGCATTAACTTGCGGACTTGTCCTCACTCTGGGACGCTGGAGTCTATTCTCAAAAACCTCCTTTACCATGCCAGGGCGCGCTGACATTACAGCAATCCTATCAGCAAGATAAACAGCTTCGTCCACGCTGTGCGTGACAAAGAGGACGCTTATGTGTTCCTTCTCCCATATTCGTAGAAGTTCAGCCTGCATAATATTCCTTGTCTGCGCATCGAGTGCGCCGAAAGGTTCATCCATCAACAATAGCTTCGGGTTATTCGCATAAGCTCTGGCTATTCCCACCCTCTGTTTCATCCCTCCTGAGAGTTCATGGGGATAGTGGTTCTCAAACCCCTTCAACCCCACAAGATCAATATAATACTCTGAAATACGCTTGCGCTCATCTTTCTGTACCCCTCTCACCTCTGGTCCGAACTCGATGTTGTCTTTCACTGTCCTCCATGGAAATAGCACATATTCCTGGAACACAAAACCGCATTCCTTGTTCACGCCCTCTATCTTTTTTCCGTCGAGGAACATCTCCCCCTCTGTAGGGAAATCTAGCCCTGCTGTAAGGCGAAGGAGTGTGGTCTTTCCGCACCCGCTCGGACCAAGGAGACATACGAATTCACCGTTATTCACTTCAAGTGATACATCTTGAAGCGCAGTAAAATCATCGAATCTTTTAGTTAAGTGCTTTATGCTTAACATCCTAGATCGTTTCTCTCCATCGCAGTTTCCACGACTCGAATCGCTTGAACATGGTATCCATTATATATCCTATCAGCCCGAGGGTCAGCATGTAAGCAAAGACATAATTATACATGAATATGTTGCTGTAATAGGGGATCATCCAGCCGAGACCATATTTGCTCACCCCGAACATCTCAGCCGCAACGACGCACATCCATCCTACGCCAAGGCTTATCCTTACCCCGGCTGTCATCATGGGCGTGGAATACGGTAATACCACTTTGGTAAGAACCTGCATATCTGTGGCACCAAGGGTCTTTGCCATCTCAACAAGCCGGGGGTCAGTACCCCTTACGCCTGAATAAGTATTTACCAGTACCGGAAAAAAGGCGCCGATAAAAATTATGAACCCTGCCGCCTGGTGCGTCAGACCGAGTATCATTATGGCTATTGGTATCCACGCCAGCGGTGGTATAGGGCGCAATATCTGGATTATTGGGTCAATAATGTACTCGGCGCGCTTTGACCAGCCAGTCAGGATGCCAAGAGGTATGCCCAGAAGAACAGCGACAATCAAACCAATCAGCAGGTGTAAGATGCTGTAGCCGATACTTAAGGTCATGGTACCACTCAGAATGTCCTGATAGAACGCTTCAGCTACCGATGAAAGAGTGGGAGGAAAAGCAAGCGCTTCCATTTTGATTAAGCCCAGAGAAAATAGGAGTTTAGAGCGCGCAGTAATCTCCCAGACGATTAAAAAAAATCCCACCCCAAGAATTTTTTCAATCTTGAGGCTTTTCATGGGTTCGTTTTAACCTGGTCATAGAATGTAAAATCGAACAGTTCTGATGTATTCATCGGTTTGGTAATTATCTTGAGTTCAACCAGATCGTCTGAGAATCGCTTTATGCCGGATTCAATCTGTCTGGGGTCTGCGTTATATTTAACCCTTCCTGATTCAAGAGATTTCCTTACAACCTCTTGTGGCAGCTTGAGCTTATTTGACGCGATTTCGATAGTTTCATTTCTATTTGTATCGATATAGTTCATAGCTCTAATATGTACCTTAACTATCTTCTTTACCAAATCCGGATCTTCTTTTATCAACTTATCGCTCACAAGTAGCACGCAGCATGGGTGCATCCACATCTCGGAGGAGTTCACAACGATTTTACCTATACCTTGCATCTCGGCAAGTGTAGGTACGTGCTCTGGCAAAATGAAGCCATCAATAGCACCGAATGAAAGGCTGGCAAGCGCATCAGCGCCTGACATGAATTTTATGTCCACATCCTCAGGCTTGATGCCGCTATCAAGCAGCCACGCCCTGAGCACAGTATCCTGAATCGAGGGTCTTGGTAGTGCGGCAATCTTTCTGCCGACCAAATCCTTTGGACCTGTATAATTGAAATCAGTCCTCATCACCAGAGCAGAGCCTTCATTGTTTGCGCTCGCTACGATCTTTGCTTCCAGTCCCTTTGCTATGGCATTGATAGCCGGAGTAGCGCCGACATAAGCCATGTCCAGTTCGCCAGCCATCATTGCCACCATTTCCGGAGCTCCGCCAATAAATTCTTTATCTGTAAATGGAATACCTGTTTCCTGTGCAAACCATCCCTGCTCCATCGCTATGAACTCGGCTATATGGTGCGTGCTCGGCTGGTATCCCACACGCACTTCTTTGATTTTCGATGGTTTTTCCACACATCCAGTTCCAAAGAATAATACCGCAATAATTATAATAGTGAAAATTGACTTTATTCTGTTCATATTGCACCTATTCGATTATGCGATTAACCCTATTAATTATTATTGGTTATTCCTATTGCTATATTTAACGGTTTCCCTATTTTTCTTTGTGCTTACCCAAACGTATTAATTCCATGCAGTATATATACAATCGTGATAAGAGGATTTTAATGACAGCAGATGAACTGATAAAAGCGGCAGTAGAATCGGATGAAGCCTTCATCAAAGCTTTTTCAAGGATAATCAAAGAAGACCTGCGCATGACCGCTGCGGAGTTCAGCGAACGCTCAGGCATACCTCCAAGCACCATATATAAGTTATTATCAGGTCACCGCGAACCCAATATCAAGACCTTAAGACAGATAGTCAGCGTGCTTCGGAAGATGGAAGGGACTGAAAAATCGGAATTCATCGCGGTAATTGCAGCCCGTCATGTGCTGGATTATATCACCGAGAAAAAACTGAAGGTCAGAGGTCGCCTTCTGACAATCAGGGAGTATTCCGCAACCTCGATGGAAGAAGCAATTGTCGCTGCTATAAAAGCCGAAAGGGACGGTGCCAAAGCAGTGGTGTGCGCTCCAATTGTGGCTACAACCGTTGAGAAGGTGCTGCGCATCCCTGTTGCTACGATAATGCCAAAGAACAGCCTTATCGAGGCTATTGAACTTGCAGCGAAAAAAATGGGATGATTAGATAACAAAATCACAAATTATATAACACTACGCAAGCTGGAGTATCGGCTTATGAAAAACCTTTAATAAAGGTTTATCAAACGAGGGGTATGCAAAGCATACCCCAACACTACGCAAGCTGGAGTATCGGCTTATGAAAAACCTTTAATAAAGGTTTATC
>CAYSLW010000019.1:9237-15918 GCA_964431955.1 uncultured Candidatus Methanoperedens sp.
AGGGGTATGCAAAGCATACCCCAACACTACGCAAGCTGGAGTATCGGCTTATGAACACCGAGAAATCAAGAAAACTATTCGATGAGGCAAAGAAAGTCCTTCCAGGCGGCGTTAGCAGCCCGGTGCGAGCCATAAAACCATATCCATTTTATACAAAGCGTGCAAGCGGCTCAAAGATAATCGACATAGACGGCAACGAATATATCGATTATGTCATGGGCTACGGACCCCTGCTTCTGGGTCACAACCACCCAGCAATCAAGGAAGCGGTAATCAAACAGCTTTCTCTTGGCTGGCTCTACGGCACTCCAATTGAACTCGAAGTGACCCTTGCAAAGGAAATAATCAAGCTGTACGAGAGCATAGACATGGTGCGCTTTGTATCCACGGGAACGGAAGCCACAATGGGAGCGCTTCGTGCTGCACGAGGTTTCACAGGGAAGAACAAGTTCATAAAAATCGAAGGAGGATTTCACGGCGCACATGATGCAGCACTGGTGAAAGCGGGCTCTGGCGCCACCACGCTTGGCACGCCCGACTCGGCAGGCGTACCCCGGGATTTCACTAAAAACACTCTGCAGGTACCTTATAACGATATTGAAGCCATGACAGCCGCGATTGAAGCTTACAGAGAAGACGTGGCGGCAGTAATCATCGAGCCTGTGCTCGGCAATATCGGTCCAATACTCCCGAAAGAAGGATACCTCGATGAAGTCCGCGCCGTTACCGGGGAGAATGATGTGGTGCTTATTTTCGATGAGGTGATTACTGGCTTCCGTCTCGCCATGGGCGGGGCGCAGGAGTACTACGGAGTTACGCCTGACATGACCACTCTTGGGAAAATCCTGGGCGGGGGTTTTCACATCGGCGTCATAGGGGGAAAGCGCGAAATCATGGAAAATATCTCCCCTGCAGGAGCGGTCTACCAGGCAGGCACCTTCAACGGCAGCCCGGTATCCATGGTAGCAGGACTTGCGGTCATCGACACCTTGAAAAAAGAAAAAGTGCATCAAAAAGTGAATAAAGCAGGGGATTCATTGCGCAGCGCACTTTCGGATTTCATCAGCGACATTGGGCTGAATTACAGCGTAAGCGGAGTGGGAAGCATGTTCAAGGTATTCTTTGGGGACATGCCCTACAATTATCAGGACGCATTAAAATGCGACAAAGAGAAGTTCAATGTGTTTTTTAAGAAAATGCTTTCCAGCGGCATATTTCTCCCGCCGTCACAATACGAAACTAACTTTTTATCACTCGCCCACTCGCAGGAGGACATAGATAAGACCATCGAGGCTTATCAAAGGAATTTGAAATGAAACCTGTTGAGTTCAGGATTGGGACAAGAGGCAGCAAATTAGCCCTTGCTCAGGCAAACCTTGTGAAAGATTTACTTGCAAAAAACGGCGTGAAAACAGAGCTTAAAATCATCAAGACGAGCGGGGATACCTTCACTGACAGACCTCTTCACGAAGTAAAAGGTTTCGGGGTTTTTGTGCGTGAGATTGATGACGCTATGTTAGCAGGTGAGATTGACATCGCAGTGCACAGTATGAAAGACGTTCCAACAGAGCGCCCGCCGGAACTTACTATTGCTGCAGTCATGAAACGTGATTCTCCTTACGATTTTCTGCTCACGCGCGAAGGGAATAGATTAAAGGATTTACTACAGGGTGCAGTTGTAGGAACTACAAGCCTCCGAAGGCGGGCGCAGCTTTTACGAATAAGACCCGACCTTACCATCAAAGACCTGCGCGGAAACATCGATACCCGCCTTCGGAAGCTTAAAAAAGGGCAGTACGACGGCATATTCCTGGCAGAAGCCGGGCTTGAGCGGATGAAATGGGCTCTTCCGGGAGAACGCCTGAACCCTGACGATTTCGTCCCGTCTGCGAACCAGGGAACCGTTGTTATTGTTACAAAAAAGGATTCAGATGCGGAGGAAGCGGTACGTGTCCTTGATGATGAAAAAACACGCCTTGAAACCAGAATAGAACGCATTATTATAGGGATTCTTGGCGGGGGATGTCTCGTACCCATCGGCGCTTTTGCGCAAATGCATGCTGATAAAATCCGTGTGCGAACTGAAGTTCTATCAGTGGATGGGAAGCGCCACGTAAAAATAGATGAATTTATAAACCCTGCTGAATATGAGCAGGAAGCAAAGCGCATCGGGAACGAGCTCTACCAAAAAGGTGGAGGCGAGCTTGTCGACGAAGCAGTGAAGATGTTCGAAGCCAGGAGGAAAAACATGACTGGTAAAGTTTATCTCGTGGGTTCAGGTCCTGGCGACCCTGAACTACTGACAATAAAAGCCAAGCGTCTTATAGAAAGCGCCGAGGTTATACTTTACGACCAACTTCCCGGCAAGGCGATTCTTAACATGCTGCCAGATTCAGCAGAAAGAATAGATGTGGGAAAATATGCAGGGAAACACGAGCTTTCCCAGTGGCAGATAAATGAATTGCTTGTCAATCGGGCGAAGGAAGGACATATTGTGGTGCGCCTTAAAGGCGGAGACCCTTATCTTTTCGGGCGCGGAGGCGAGGAGGCGCAGGCGCTGGCGAGAGAGTGTGTCGAAGTTGAAGTCGTGCCCGGCATCACATCAGCCATAGCAGTCCCGGCTTATGCAGGAATTCCAGTCACGCATCGTGATTATGCTTCCATGGTGACCTTTATCACAGGGCACGAAGATCCCAAAAAAGAGGATACCGCCCTTGACTGGGAAGTGCTGGCGCGGTTTCCCGGCACGCTTGTTATATTGATGGGTGTGAGCACACTTCCGCGCAATGTAAAAGAACTGATAAAACACGGTAAATCCATCGACACTCTCGTGGCTGTTATCGAGAGAGGGACGAGACCCGACCAGCGGGTCACTATCGGGACATTGGCTGATATAGTCGGGCTGTGCAAGCAGCGAAAAGTCAAAGCGCCTGCTGTAACCGTTATAGGCGACGTGGTTAAACTCCATTGGGAGCTGGCTAAAAATTGACGCAGATATTATGAAACTAATTGCCATAATGAGACCCGCAAGCTATCTTGCAGAGTCGGTTAAACTTGCAACGTCCATGGGATTCGCTACAATTACTGCACCCATGATAGATATGGTAGATAAGACCGATGCTAATTTTAAGGGGTTTGTTGAACGCATTATGAAAGGTGAGGTGGATTATGTGATATTCACGAGTGCCAACGGCGTTGAGTTTACGCTTTTGAAGCTGATTGAGCCCGAGGAGTTTATTGAACAGCTAAACAATACCCATGTGGTTGCTATCGGTCCTATGACTGAAAATGCGCTTTCAAAGAGCGGGATACATGTGAGTTTTGTGCCTGAATCCTTCAGTTCCGAAGGGCTGGTGGAACAACTTGCGGAAATCGAAGGTGCGGTCATCGAGATTGCACGAAGCAGCCACGGCGCGCCCGAGCTTGTCGAAGGACTTAAGAAAAAAGGAGCAATCGTGCATGAGACGCAGGTGTATCAGATAATAAGCCCGAAGGATGAGAGGCATGAAGTGCTTATGCAGCGGGCACTTGCAGGGGAAGTGGATATATTTGCGTTCACAAGCTCTATGATGGTGAGGAATTTCATGGCGCTTGCGGATGAAATGGGAGTGAAGAATGAGCTTGTTGGGATAATGAATGAAAAGACTGTGGCTGCAATAGGGAAGCCCACGGCTGATACGCTTTCGGGATTCGGGGTAAAGGTCAAAATATTGCCGGAGCGCTATACTTTTGAAGAACTGCTCATGGAATGTAAAAAGCAGGATTGTAATTAGTTCATTCTCAGTGCAGATACAATAAGTTTTAATTCATCCTAAATCTTAGTATATATAATGTCCAGCGAATCCACTGTATCTGAAATAGCAGCCGAATTAAGCCATGCGATAGGCTTGCCTGAAGACAAATTGCTCCACCTTGGTCTGTTATCCTTCATCGAAAAGGAAATACGGCTTACTGAAGCAGATATTGCTGACCTTATAGACAGGTATAATGTTGCCTCAAAAGAGGGGTTATATGAAGCAATAAAATATAAAAAAATACCAAGCCATCCCGCCTGGGAAGATTATATTGTCTGGAAGAATAAGGAAAAATACATCAAAGAGCTAAAAGCACGCCTTAGTATGGGACGATAGATGCTTTTAACGTATCAGATTCTTGAAAAGATAGCAAAAGCTGAGTTCTCAGACATTGTTAAAAATACTTCTCTCATTGGCGGCAGGTCTGCCCAGCCCAATAAGCTAAGAGTATTACTGACTGATGGAAGTTTTCTTGATGTCTGGCTAAGCGATGAGAATGATTATTCTTTTCACTGGGAGCAGAGAGCTGTTCGTGGGTTGATTCACCGCTGGGACAATGCTCCTGATCACCAAGAGGTAGAGACATTTCCGCATCATTTTCATGATGGTAAAGAGAACAATGTTAAGAGTAGCTATTTGGATTTTGATATGATAAGCGCTTTTAAAGAAGTCCTCGGATTTATAAGAGATAAACTGCACAATCAAGCCTTTGTATAGCGCTATTCATCTTAGATTACATGAGCGTTCAACCACCTTTCCTTCCCATGTCCCTGCATGAAGCAGTTAAGCTTGGGATTGAGGAATTCGACATCATCCTCGTAACAGGCGATGCATATGTCGACCATCCCTCCTTCGGCGCAGCATTAATCGGCAGAGTGCTGTGGGATGCAGGCTACAGCGTGGGCATCATAGCCCAGCCTGACTGGAAAAACGATGCTGATTTTAAGAAGCTCGGGAAACCCGGATTATTCTTTGGCGTTACCTCCGGGAATGTGGATTCCATGGTAAATAATTATACAGCCAACCTGAAAATACGAAGCGATGATGTATATTCACCGGGCGGGATTCCACAGCGACCGAACCGCGCAGCGATAGTATATGCCGATAAACTGCATTCGATTTTTCCCGATACTCCCATAGTGCTGGGAGGCATCGAGGCAAGCCTCAGGCGGTTTGCTCATTACGATTACTGGCAGGACTCGGTGCGCCAGTCCATTCTTGCCGATGCGCCGGCAGATATGCTTGTATTCGGGATGGGTGAGAGGCAGGTGATCGAGATTGCAACACGATTATCAGAAGGCGAAGATATAAAAAACATCAACGAGATTCCCGGAACAACCATCAAAATGGAAATAGGCAGGTGGCGCTCCACAGGGCATGAAGAATACGTGGAGATTCCGAGTTTTTCAGAAGTCTCGCAGGATAAAACACTTTATGCAAGAGCCTTCAGGCTTCATTATCAGGAGCAGGACCCTGTTCGAGGAATACCAGTGGCACAGGCGCATCCGAAGACAATAATTATCCAGAATAAGCCAGTCATGCCTTTAACGTCTGAAGAATTAGACCATGTGTATGAACTCCCTTATACAAGGATGGCGCATCCCTCATATAAAAAACCAATACCTGCGCTTGCTCCTGTTAAGTTCTCGGTCGTGAGCCACCGCGGATGCTTCGCTTCCTGTTCTTTCTGCGCCCTGACGCATCATCAGGGCAGGATTGTGCAGAGCCGCAGTATCGAATCTATTGTGCGTGAAGTAAAAAGAATGACAAGGATGCCCGATTTTAAAGGGATGGTTCAGGACGTGGGAGGACCGACAGCAAATATGTATTCTTTGCACTGCAATCGCTGGGATACACAGGGCGCATGTGCAGATAAAATTTGCACGAATCCATTGTGCAAAAGCCTTGATACAAGCCATAAAAAACAGGTTGAACTCCTGCGCCGCCTGCTTGAGATACCGGGCGTGAAAAAGGTGTTCATCGGCTCCGGGATACGTTACGACCTTGCGCTGGCGGATTTATCGGATTACCTTTTGCAGCTCTGCGCGCATCATGTGAGCGGGCATCTCAAAGTAGCGCCTGAGCACGTAGCGCAGCATGTCGTTGATGTTATGAACAAGCCGTCGAGGGAAGTGTTTGAGAAATTCAGAGAACGATTTGATGCCATAAATAAAGAACTCGGCAAAAAACAGTACCTTCTTCCTTATTTCATGTCGGGGCATCCCGGCTGCACAGTAGAGGACATGGTTGAACTTGCAGAATACATACGCGACAATAACCTCTATACGGAACAGGTGCAGGATTTCACGCCCACGCCCATGACTGCGGCTACGTGCATGTATTATACAGGCATCAATCCTTTCACCATGGAAAAAGTGCACGTTGCGAAGGGACGGGAGAAAAGGATACAGCGCGCGCTGATGCGGTATAAGGACAAAAGGAATTATGGGCTTGTGTATGAGGGGCTGAAGATGGCTGGAAGGATCGATCTGATAGGGAGTGAGTGGAAATGTTTGATACGGAGAAAGAAAGGGAGTTTAAATTAAATATATAAAGCCATGTCCATAATCCACATTTTAGGAAAATCGTTTGTCATGTGCCTCTTTTTTAATTCATCCTTAATGCATTCTGATTTATAAAAATTCTCAAAATAATCATTATGTTTTCTGACAAAATCATTGGCTGCTTGTTGAAAATAAATACAAATATCATAAGTTATTTCATTTATATTAAGATTTTCTTTTTTTCTAACAATGGAATCGAATATTGGATTTTCTTCAGGGTCATAAAAATGCAAAACTTTTGTTCCCATGCTCAAGGCACTTGCATAAATTAGCTTCCCATTTTTATTCTTTTTTGGATTACAATTCTCAAATGCTTTTAATGC
>CAYSLW010000020.1:0-15084 GCA_964431955.1 uncultured Candidatus Methanoperedens sp.
TCCCATTTCACCCTCAAAACGTCAGCGTAATCACTACCACATCAACATACGCTCCACCCCTGCCAACTGCGGAATTATCGGTTCGAAATATCTTCGCGTATATCGTTTTTGCCGCATAATTTACTACAGTGATATTATTCCCGGTTGTTACCCCGATTTCCTGCGTGTAGCCGCTGTCGTTAAAAAGCCTATATGCCAAATATCCACCACTGTAAGCCGCCCTGCGAAGTTCTCCGAGGGCATTATTACCGCCTGATAAACTCATTTGGATAGCCTGTGCGCTCTGACCGCACGTATAGGTGAAACTAAAACTCCCTGTTATATCCGCACTGCCGTTGTAGCTCATCGTGACATTGCCAGTCGAATATATCAGACAGGATTGATTGAGTGTTACAGTACCGCCTGGTGATGCATAGTATGTGGTATCAGCAACCAGCTTAAAATGATTCGTTCCCCAACCGGGGGTTATGGGGTAAGGATTTACCTTACAACTGCGGTATGTGCAGCCAGTGATGCATGTACAAGTAGTTCCAGAGGCCACAGTCCTTGTATACATCGTAACCACCTGAACTGCACCTGTGCCGGTGCCGGATGCAATTACAGTGCCGTTAGAAATGTCTGTGCTTGAGCAAGGCGAGGCTTTACAGTAGTAGGTATAGATAACATCAGCAGAAGCGCTTGTAAATTTGATCCATGTTGTTGAAGCTCCAACATTGCTTACGAGCTGCCATACCTGTCCGGAAGGACAGGTAATATTGGCGTTCCATGTGCTATACCCAAAAGGGTTAACACCGCCGCTTCCGCCTGCGTCGTACGAATAGCCTATTGGGTCGAGGGTTAAGGTACAGGCAGCATCCGCTGCACCTGCACCTGCCAGAAGTAAAAATAAAATAATGGTTATGATTATGTGTTTCATAGGTTTCTCCCTCCGCAATACTCCTTTCCTTCCTCGTCTTTAAGGGATACTTTTTGTATCGTTATTGTCTTCCCCGGCATAACATACAGCGGCGCTTTTTCATTCACGATAAACTTCAGGTGAGTGTTTCCGCTGTTTTCAATCGTGATGTTATCTCCGCATATAATGCGTTTGGAGATATTTTCTTTCTCTGCCTTCACAAAGACCGGAATTGATAATTCCAGGAGCGCCTTTACTCCTGTCCCCTTATCAACATTAATCTGCCTCACTATAATCCGGTAGTAGCTCTCTGTAGAACGGTCAATAGGACGATTAAGAACCAATTTAAGGCTTCTGGGAGCCTTAAAGACGGTAGGATATACAATGATATCCTCACTCTCAATAAGAGTCTCCTTGCCGTCTTCAGATTGCTCTACGCGGTATACATATGCCTGCCAAGTGTGGTCGTCATCAGTGATGCGTAAAGTCGCCGCTTTCTCGCCCTTCGGTATTTCTACCTTTGGCAGAGGGCTGACGAGTAGGGCATAAGCACTACTCGTTAGCAGCAGTACCGCCATAGCAAATATCGATGTGATGATAGTTTTCATGCTTATGCCCTCCCGCTAAAACGTAACCGTAAACGCTACGGTATCAGTGTAGGATCCTAATGCCGCAGCGGCGTTATCGGCTGCCTTAACCGCCGTGTAGACCGTTGTAGACTGAGCGGAGCCATTGCCATTACCTGCTGATACAGTGTTAGTCGAGACAGCAACTTCCTGTGTCAAACCGGCGTCCTTAAAAAACCGGTATGTGATATAGTTGCCACCCGTCTCTGCCCTTCTCAACTCTCCGGATACGTTCTGTCCGGCTGCTGCTGTTAATGTCCAAGCAAGGCCGTTGCTGCAGTTAACATCTACCGTAAATGACCCGGAAGTGTCCAATGCTGCATACGCTACTGTCAGATTGTTGGCCGTAATCGAACACGACCCTGTGTAATTGATTGTTATTGTTGAGCTGCTGCTTGTGGTGCCGGCATATGCCTGTCCTGCGAATACCACAAACAGCAGCGCCATTACTACTGCAAAAAACTTCCTCACGTTGTTACCTCCTATGTTTTTTGGTTTTTACTGAACTGCTATAACCCCAACCCTTTCTACTTCCGCATCATTGTCATTAAGTGTGATCATCACCTCCTTTTCTCCGGCATATATCCTTACCTGCTTGGCTTTTGCCGGAATATTCTCAATATAGAAATCCCCTTTTGTAGAAGTCATATATTCCACGTCTTGCCCCTCCACTTTAATTTCTGTTAAAGCAAGCGGATATCCATCTTTAAACAACCGCCCTGTTACGGCTTTCATATACGACATATTCATCATGGCGCCCTGTCCAGCTCGTAAAGATATATCCTTTGAATGAGATGTTAAAAAACCTTCCTGTGTGATTGATTGTGTTAAGTATGGAGCTACTGTCAGCACATCGCCCCGGTCGCTGTTGACTGCGAGATTCTGCCCAGCGACAAAACCGGCTGCCGGCGATATAGGTTCTCCTATCCCACAAGCCCATTCATTGCCCTCCATTACACAAGCATATGAACCCGATAATCCTGCGGTGGTAGAAGTACGGTGTGTCTGACTGTCGTATGTGTTCCTCAAGTTAGCAAGCATCCCATCTCTGCCCTTAACTTCTGCGTCTACGGTGGTTTTATGTCTATCAACTGTAGTCTTCGCATCGAAGCCGTATGAGGTTTTTTTGTCTTTCGTTAACGCCATCTGCAAAGAGGCATAGACAGTGTTACCCCTTAATTTGTCGTGGGATACACTCAGGCTGCCTGTGAGATTTTTGCTGATTGACTGAATGGCTGTTAGAGTATAGGAGCCCTTATCCTGTTTGGAATAGCCGGCATCCGCTAAAATAGTCGTCCGTGCAATAGGGTTAAAGGTCCACCCGAGACCATACTTCGTATCGCCGTTACTGTAGTATCTAAGGTTTATGCTCCCCCATTTACTCCCGAAATCACGGGATAAAGACGAAAGAGGGAAGCCTATCTGAGTTGTAAAGTCCCCTTTCCTATCTTTAGTCGTTAAATCTGCACCCGCGCTGAATTTAGAATTACTGTATGAGTAGCCGAGACGGTAATCATCCATATTGAAAGAGGCAACTTTCTCGGCGTTAAAGATTCCATACAGAGTTGAAAAAACTCCGGAGACAGAAACCCTATCCGATGCGGCTATCCCCAGGGTAATATTGTCGCTAATACCTCTCCGGTAATAGCCTCCGCCAGTGAGACCTGAATAAAAATCATCCTTATGCCTTTTAACTCCTGCGGTAAAGTAAAAGTCATCAACTCCGGCCTTAAGGTTTGTTTGCGATACAAAATAAGGGATGTCTATGATCTGTTCGTTGTTATAAATATCTCTGATCTTGATTTTCAGATTCCCTGCAAAGGAACTGACAGGCAAGTTCCTGATGTCATAGATGCCGGCTGCCATCTCTCGCCTGTCCATAAGGATGCCGTCCCTGTAAATCTCTACAATACTCTTCGTAGTGAGTGTCAAGGTCTGTGAGAGTCCGGAATATGGCGTAAAAGCCGGGTCAACGGAATAATTTCTCCGTATGCTCATACCTGCAACCGGAGAAGATTTTAAGAATACTGAGGATGATGAGATATATGTATCTCCAGCTGTGATGTTTAGCTTCTCTTTAATAATGTCGTGTGAAAAATATGAATTACCGCGAATAAGCCTTTCAGTACCCTTGTAAAAATCACTATAAAAGATACTGTCAAACAGGAATAGCCCTGTGCCGAAGCCGTAATTCAAGGTATCACCCCCCTGGCTTAATACATCGGAGACGGTATAATTGAGGAATAAGCTCTTAGAGTCCGTGAGACGTAAAGGTTTTGCGCTGCGATAATCAATTACCTTGCGGTCCAGGCATTCATTTCGGGGTGAGAGGTAAATAACATCCCCTGTTGCGTTTGAGACATGCCTGACGGCTCCAAAATCATTTAGCACTTTTGACCTGCACTCTCCCATAACAATTTCCTCTTTTGAGATATATTTATTGCCGCTACGCTCAAACACCATCATCCCCTTGTTTTCCCCTGCTGCGTTTAAATCTGCTACGATTACCTCAGCCTCTGCTGCTACTGAGATAAACAAAAAGCAAAGAGTGATTAAAAATTTCAAATCAGTTTTTATCCTGCATCTTTTTAACGACCTCAGTTGGAGCATTTTTTCTTATTTCTCCCGAGAACTCAATATCATCGCCGAATTTGCAGCGCATTTTTATTACCTCCATTTAATTCTTACTTCTCCTCTTAATTCGCATTATCAATTCTTTAACAGTTAAAGAGGGAATTCTATCCCTTAAAACAAAATAAGAAGGCTTCCAGTTCGGATCCTTTAAAACGCAAAACATGACGATAATCCATTCCGTGTATAGGAAAAACTTTAGTACCATGGTCAGTGAGTGATCAAAAACCTCAACCACTAAAACAGCTGCAATGAGATTCAGAATTGCTATTATTCTCCATCTCATACTACCGCCGCCAATCCTCGTAATAAGACGACAAGATATCTTCAGTTTTTTTATCCTCCTTGTAATATTCCGCCGCCGTCGAAACTTGGGTAAGAGAAACGGTTTCGTTTTTCACCTGTACCGAGCGCAATAATTCAATGCCAGGGGATAGGGATGGAATCCTGTCACCGAGAGCAGGGAATATAGCCATTATTAGTGACAAAATATATCTCATTCCTCTCACCTCCCCATACCTGAAAAAAGTGATATCATTAACCGGACCGGCAGCTGCAACAAAAAACCAATAATCTTCGGTAATGTTAGTATTGCCAGTATCAGTAATCCTCCGCCCAAAATTACTATCCACCTAAGACCTATTTTTTCAACGATTGCATACATTTTTTCTTCCTCCTTTGAATTTTTACTCATATTACTAATAATACTAAGCTTACTAAGCTTTGTCAAGCTTCATGTCATCGCGCATAATAAACGGATCGTTAAGGTTTGGATATCCCTTCCAGTCCAGTTTTATTTTTGTGACCGGGTAATTCGGCAGCTTAAGGTAAGCCTCCAGGTCTTTGAGATTCATTATTTCTGACGCCATGACTAATCGCCTGTCTTTCAATTGTTTTTGCACCTGTACGCTATCTCGTGAGTCCTCAGGGCCGTAGGTATTAGATTTCCGCTTTTCTTCTATCTCGGTATCGCCGAGTTTTTTGCTTAAAAGTTCTGCACAGACAGCGTCTGAGACACGGAAAATAAGAGAAGTTGAAGCTGCATTTATAATCGTCTGCCGGGTTGCCTCCCCATAGATGCGGTCCAGCTGACCTACGTCCTGTATAGAATTTAGGATTGCGCCGCCTTTTGACCGAGCGAGTGTCAGGAGCCTTGTTATAGTAGACAGCCTTTGCAAGGTACCGAACTCGTCCAGGATAAAGAAGATCCTGCGGTTTATATCGTCCGGCAAACTCAATAACTTTCTACCCAGCAAATCTATAAAAAGTGAGAGAACAGGTTTTAATGTAGCCTCGACCTCACTGTAGTTAGTTATAAAAATCCATTTTCTTTTTTCTGGCTCTTGGGTAATCCAGTCTGAAATACAAAAATCGCCATCGATGCCAGCCATATACTCAAAGGATTTCGTATACTGCATCATTACTGACAGTATGCTCATCGCTTGCTTACTGCTTGCATCCTCAACGTACCGCAAACCCCTCTCTCCTCCTTTAGTGTTCTGCAGCCAGTCCCGTATCTGTATTGCCGGCGCCGAGACTGCAGACCAGATATCTGCGTTTGTCCTCATATTGTTCTGCAGCAAGTAATGATTCAAACCGGCAAAAACATCCCTTGCTCCGTCGTTCCAGAATGGGTCTGATTGCATAGCAGGTGGTATGAGGGATGCGGCTATGGCATCTATATCTGGAAGAGAGGATATTTCATTTGTAATTGTCCACCGGACTGATCGGCTATCCATCGGGTTGAATAAAATGTCCGTGTCAGGATTGTAAAATTTTGAGACATAGTCGCCTTTAAAGTCGTAAATTAATGCCCTCTTTTCTCCTCTTTTATGTAATGTCTCAAGCAGCGGATTGACGAAGGTAGTTTTGCCTGACCCTGGCCCGCCGATAACAAATAAGTGCATTACTTCAGCCGATACAGGCATCTCAACTGGCCCGATACGTATAGATGTTTTTTCCCCTGACTGGCTGATTTGTTTGTTAATTTCTTTCGGTGTTGTGAGCTGAGCTCCACGCTTGAATTCGTCTGTGAGTTCCTCTACACCCTTTTTGATAAAGTGCTTTTTTGCCCTCAGAACAGCATAAACCGTTACCGGTAGCAACAACAAAGAGAAGCCAATTGATTTGTAAAACACTATTTTTGCAATAGACCCCAGTCTGCCGACATCCGGGACCTGCATGTTGACAGCCGAAGACATGAGGTACGAAAAAACTAGACTGTACACCTGCCGATTGAAGATATAGCTAACCACAAAAGCAACAAACAAATGAGCAGACAAAGCAAGGAATCCTAATATCAAATATGCCTTGGCATTCATTTTCCATTTCGTTGAGAACGGCTCCATGCCGTCGCTTATTGTTGCTTTCGCTTTCGCTTCTTTTTCTTCCATTATTTATTTTCTCCTGTTAGATATGCGTAGCTTTCTGGAATATCCTTTTCAAGTCTTTTGAGTCCGCCGGGCAGCACTTTCGAGTAGTGATAAAGCATCAGCGCCCTAAGATGCTTGATGTCATTCCCACCGTTTCCGCCGGCTGAGCCGCCTCTGTTTTCCTTGATTTGCTCCAAGTCGGCTTTGAGGTTTTGCAGCTCTTCTGCCAGTAATCCGACTGAAGCGATGGCGTCCATATCGTCTCGAAGGGTTTTGAGTTCCTCTACCATTCCAGCATTAGATGCATAGAACTTGATCATGCTCCTGATGATTTCTGTTACAGTTGCGCCTCGCATTTTTGCGAGGTTTTCAAGTTGAGTGTAATCATCTTCTGCCAGTCTGAAGCTTAACTGCCTCATTCCCCTTCGCCTCCTTCCGAGGCTTCAGTTTTTTGGAAGGAGTAGTCAAAAAATTCAGTGAGCACAATATGGTTGTCCGCTGAAATCGGCCCAACTACCCTTACCTTATGCCCGAGTTTTGCAAGCCTAACCTGCTCAATCGCCTTGCCTACAACCTTTATCTTATGCGGCGTCTGATACATCCTGTCTTTTACAAACTCATAGGTTGTAACCTCGAAAATGTAATTTCCGTTTGTTCCGCTTTCTTTGAGTTCATGCGTTATTTCGCCGATAACCTCGGCGCGGTTCATGTGCTGCATAAAAACCTCCTTTTTCCTGTTTTTTTGTCATGCAACTGTATGACATTGATGCTATTGACTTTGACTGCCCTTAATCCTCTCTTTGTCATACACTTTGTCATACGCAGAAACCTTTCATTTTCAGGCACTAACGTTACGCTTGTCATGCAGCACCGCTGCGTAACGTGTCCTAAATTTAAAAGGGGTATGGGGCATAGCCCCATTTAAAAAAATCCTATTCACAAATCCCCCTTACCGCAGCCTGAAACTTTTCAAAATCCTCAAACCCATTTTTTGCAAATTGCATTGTGAGCTTCCCTAATTTTGCAAGTTGAGCAGCTTCAATTTTTGCTTTCTCTTCCTGCAACCTCTTAATCTTTTGCTCAATGCTATCTACTGACTTTCCCCTCACCTCTTCTTTGACTTTTGCCATATTCTTAATCCTCCTTTAAGCTATTTACCCATTCCCATCGATTGGGATTTTTGAGTTTCCGTCTTTTGATTTTTTCCAGAATCTGAACCGTGAGACTTGCCAGATTTTGCTTTCTCCGGTTGCGCTATTTGAGCCTCCAGTCCCTGAGCTTTGCCGCCGCTGACCTTCCCGCCTTTGCTCAATTCCTGCGCAAAGCGTCTGTATTTTGCTTTCTGCTCCGGTGACATTTTAGAAACCTCATTTTTGATTTTTTCACTCAGCTTGTTTGCCTTTGTCACATCTTTGTCCTTTAAGGACTGCTCCTTCTCTTTGAGGAGTTCTATCGTTTTGTTATGAGAAAACCTTTCCTTGTCAACATCCCTCAGAAGTTGTTTTACTATTGGAATTTTATCTGCCAGCTTGTCCGCTGCATACTCGATTTTAGCGGCGCCCGGATATTCAGCCTTCTGCATTTTGGATATCACATTTCTGGTAATTTCGGTTTTTGATTTCTCGTAATCGAGGGTAGACGATTTCTCAAAGACCATTTTTGATTGCTCCTTTAAATCCGTTTTAGAGGTCGTGATAATTTTAATATCTCGCTCTCCGCGAGTTATGCCGGTGTAGAATTGCTTGAAGTGCTGTCCTGCTTTTGTTGTGTCGCTTGGCATTATTACCTTGCTCTCAGTAGACCCCTGGGCCTTGTCTGTGGTCATCGCGTAACCATGGCTGAGATAGCCGTAGTCCTTTACATTCCACGTTATTTCTCTCTGGCCGACCTGTGCTGTAATTCTGCCCTGCCCGCCTATTGATTGAACGATTCCTGTCATTCCATTTTTTACGTTGATGCCTTCCCGCTTGTGGGTTTCTGTCGAGTTCTTCAAAAATAAAATTTTGTCCCCAGGTGCAAACTCAATATTCTTCTTTTCAAAAAGAGATAATTTGTTTCCGTACCTCATGACATTGAGGGTCCGGTGCTGGTCTCCGTAGCGGTTCGTGTAAGTGATATTGATTGTGTTTTTCGATAAGTCCCTGCCCGTAATCTCTGCGGCCACACCCGATTTCACACCTAACCCTTTAGCTCCGAAATCAACCGAAATGTAATTACCGGGCTCGTAATTGTGCGCCAGGCGCTTGTCTGTATCAGACAGGCTTTTGGATTCGTAGCAAGTAAACCTCTGCCCGGCTTCGGATACCTCGCCCCTTGTTTTCAACTCATCACGAATCAAGGAATTAAAAGCGCTCTTCTCTTTATTTGTACTTGTGACGACGATGGAATTTTTATAATCCTTCAAATATTCCGTGACGGTTTCTTTTTTCAGCGCGGCGTCATTTTTCACTTCTTTAATTTTCCCGAGCTGGTCCAATTTGGAAAAAGCAAAATCAACCGCCCTGTTGACCTTTTCCCTGTCTATGCCTTTCTCGTTCTCGACTTTTGCGAGCTCCGTGGTTATCTCACGATACCACTGAGGCTTCTGTCTAAGGATTTCAGACATCTTGACTGGCTGCAGTCCCGCGTGATCCTGCATATCATGGATGGGGCGCCCAGCTTCGATAGCTGCCTTCTGTTTGAGATCACCCACACTGATGACTGTCGCATTATCCCTCACCGCCAATTTTGCTATCTCGTGATATTTTCGACTTGATAACATTGAGTGCTCGTCGATGATCCAGAGCTTTGGGCTATTTGTTGGCATGCTTTTCGAGATGTCGATTAAAGCCCTGTCAACAGTCGTGGTGCTTATACCTGTTTTTGCCTCCAGCTCAGCAGCCGCCTTGCCGGTGAAACCCATTGCGCGGACCTCAATGCCTGCATTGTGCGCTACTACAGAGGCATTCACGGCGTCCATCGCAAACGTCTTGCCGCTGCCTGCATGTCCGGCTATCAGATTAATTCGATTTGTGGTCGTGAGGATGTGCAGCGCCGCATCCTTCTGCCCTGTCGTTAATACTGTGCCTTTCCCCTGCTCGTAGTTCTTGGCGGCATTCTCAGCCTCTTCCATGGACATGATCGGCTTTACGGCACCTTTCCCATCTTTTGCCATCTGCACTATCTCATTCTCCGCTTGAATCTGCTCCTTGGTTGAATATGCGCCTCTGTGCTGTGCGTTCTGGTGCTCTCGCAGGGTAACTATTTCCTTTTGGGAAATAAGCTCGCTAAACGCCTTCTCAAGACGGTCCATGCCGATTCCATCCTGGTAGCTGAGCTTTGCCGCTTCACGCAACACCTCTGTTTTCGAAAAGACACTTTTTTTCAGGACCGCATCCTTTACAGCGAACCTAACGTAATCCTGCTCAGTGAGCTTTTCAGTCGATGCCTCTTTCTCTGACCTTGCCTTTTCCTGGGACTGGGTAAAGCCTGATAGGAGTCCTTCCTTCGTGTAGCCTAATTTCTCAATCTCAGAATCCCATTTCTGCCGGAGCTGCTCTTCGGTAATTTTTTTATCCTTATCCGGTCGGCTCTCCAGCGTGGCCTTCTTATTGCGCAGTCCATCATTCTTGATGCCGCCCTTTTCTTTCATCTCCTTTTCTGTCTTTTCAATCTGAGCCCGGCGCTTGGAAAAATTCTCCAGTAGATTTTTCGGTATACCTATCAGCTCACCCTTACTGTCAAGCTGATAACCAGCTTGCACCATTTTCTCGGAGAGGATTGAGCGATATATGGATGTAATATATTTTTGATCTCGGAATATTGCATCATTGTAGGTAGCCACCCATTTTCCATCGGGCCGCTGAGTAGTATTCAATAAAAGCACATGAGTATGGACCTGCATATCATTTGCCCGGCTCGTGGAATGAGTCGCGCCGGCGAAAACCATATTCCCGGTATAGACAGGCTTCCCCTGCGCATCCCGGGCAAAAGCGTATTCTGCCTCCATGCGGGACATTGTTTCTTTCACGGTGGAATTATGGATATCGATAATGTCTTTTTTCTCATGGACAAAAGCGCCGGCACTGTAAGACTTCGGCATAGAGAAGGGAATATCGGTTGCCGCGCGATGCTCGGTCTTTGCGCTTGGATCTATCGCGCTCTGAATCAACTGCTCACCGGTTTGAGGGTGTTTTCCTTGACAAAGTCTTTCGAATTGCTCTGCCGTGATTTTTGAATTTTTTTCGAGACCGAGTTTTTCCCCGCCCTTCCCGTAAAAAAAAGTGTTAAGATTTTTTCCATCAGAGTTCAAGATAGGGTCCTTCTCGTAGTAATACTGCTGGGCTCCGGCGCTACTGACATTAACAGGCCTCATCGGATTCCCCCGAGCAGCGCAGGAGCGCTTATGGCTTTGAGATTTTGCAGCTCTTCTGGTGTCAGCCTTTCGCTTTCGCTTTCATTTTTCAGTTTCTCTAGTTCAGCTTTTTCTTTTTTCTGGAGCTCCACCCCTTGGCGGGCCCGCTCTGCCCGCGCCCATGGGGGCGCATAACCGGTGGGAATATTAAGAGTCCCCTTCCGGATTGCCACTATCAGAGAGATAAGATACTTCCTATAATCGATGATGTTTGAGCCTGCTCGCGACTGGAAATCGAGGATATCCGCCGCAGCGTATAATTCTGCATCGGTGCATCGATGCGACATCATGATTCGGTTAACCGCGATCTCGGATAGAGGCACCCGAATACTGTCCTTGTAGTCCTTGAATTTCGAAAAATCGACAACAACGGTTGTTGTATTTGTATTTATACATGTATGTTGTTGGGTGTCAGCCGGGACACTACCCCTCATGCCAGCCGAGACACTACCGTAGTGTCTGGCGTGACACCACCCCCCCTCTCCTTTGAAATTCAGGGAATAAGAGTTGATTAGATTGATGCCATCTGAGGCTTTAGCGCGCTCGATGTGAATACATTTTTTTTCCTCTAAACTTTGGAGAGCCCTAATTATTGTTCGCTTTTTTAAGCCGCAACCCTTATCTTTTTCCCCGCCTTTTTCGAGTTGGTTCAACGAAATCATATCCGAGTCTTTCTTCCATCCGAGCGTGCGCCGGATGACGTAAAGGAGTACCTTTAATTCTTTTTCGTCGAGGAATGGGAGTAAAAAATCAAACAGGTCATCCGGGACCTGCGTGTACTTCGGTCGACTGAATCCGTGGAAGTGAAAGTCAATGTCTTTTTCTTTATCTTTTTTTTGCACTTTTTTTTTCTCTTTTTAGGATTTTGATCTGAGTTGGATATATGAGAGTGTAATTACTGCCTAATTCTTTTTCCTCTTCGTCTTTGCAAAACTTGATCCTTGCAAAAAATGTAACTATGTCCCCTCGCTCCATATTGGCCTCGACAAAACCCCAGGTATAATTTAAGAAGAGTTCATCGGCTATCACGTTTCCATTTTCTTCACGGATATCCACGAACTCTGCAATTTCTTTTTGTATGCTATGAAATTTTTCTGTGAACAATGTCCCTGCAAATACAGCGACAACCCTCAACCTTCTTCCTCTAACTTTTCTTACCGTATTCATTTCAATTTTTCCTTCAATTCTTTTTCGGAATCTTTCAACGCTTTCTCCATTGCTTCCTCAAACTGTTTGTCTTTCAGTTCCCTTTCAAGTTCTTTTTTCTTCAATTCCTCCATCTCCATCTCACTTTTTTTCGCCCTCTCCTCATATACTTTCTTCATCGCAGGATCCTTTGTCATCGCTGCCTCGTTTTCATTCCACAGTTTTTCGAAAAGGCTATCCGAGGTCTTAATTTGGATATCTGAAGATTTTTGGGAAGAGATGACGAAAAAAAGAACAAAGAAAAGAACTGGAGAGGAAAAAAGAATTATTTTCGCGAGGGTGTTCATTTTCCGATTACCTCCTTTTTTGCCCGCGCCACAATATCTGTGATGCGGTTGCTACTTATATTTTCGGTCGCCCTTGGTTTCCTTTTTTTGGTTTTCGCTTTCGCTGCCGATTGTGCTTCATTTCCAGGACTAAAACTTTTTTCATCCAGCCATTTTTTTATAGCATCTTCGGAAAATTTCACACATCTCGAGCTCAAGCGGACTACAGGGATGAGTCCCCGGTGCGTCCATTGATAGACTGTGGATTTTTTCACGCCGACGATGTTGGCTATGTCCTCTATGCCCAGTAGTTTTTCCATTTACTTTTTTCTCCCTAATCCCCTATACTATTTTTAGCTTGCATATGCTTTGTATTTTTTAGCTTTGCTTGCGTTTTGATGCATTATTTATTATGAATATATACAAATATGATAACTTTGTCAAGTAAAAAATATCATATATGAAAAAAAAGAACAATAAACATGCCGAACTTGGCATGAGAATAGCTTTGGCAGTTTGGGTTTCGGGGAAAAAAAGTCATGAATTTGCTACGTTACTGGAAGTGGCCCCCTCTAATATTTCCCGATGGGTTACTGGTGTAGTCGCACCCTCTTATGATTATTTAATTAATATTGCTAAGATATCTGGACTGTCTCTTGAATGGTTGCTCACTGGGAAAGGATGGGCATATTTTCCTTCCACTCCATCTCAGGCTATTGATTGGATATCTAAACAGTTAGAACATACAGTTAGAAGAGTATTAATTGTCCCTTACTATGATAACCTCTGTGCCCTTGGCCTCTCTGTCTTTGGCATGCCCAACGGTTTTGTTATTGAAAGTGAAAAGGGGAATATCTCTATGTCTGGTCGCGTAATACGCTCGGGTTACGCTGGCAGCGGGCAAAATACATATATAGATGTGCTGTCAGTAATTAAATCGAAAAGAGTTCGTGCTGATAAAATTTTTTTAGCCGACTTTGAAATGGAGACATTAGATAATATAGACCTATCGTCCTTATTATTAAGTCAAAATATCACAAAAAATATTATAGACAATGAATTAAGTAAATTACGTCCTGATCTTTATCCTTCCAAAGAAAAATATGCGGTAACCGGAAGGTTGTCCTCCACGTCTGAAGAGGGCGAGTTTAAGTATGCAACCACGCATGGCATTATGGAGAGTTTTCAAGTGGAGAATATTACCGGACTTACACAAGCCGAACTCATTTCCCGATTCCCTGGCGGTCCCAGCAAACCGCTAACATTAGAAGAGGCAAAACAGATTATACAAAAAAGAAAAGAACAGTTGAGAACTTTGGAAAAGCCTACTCATCAGAGAGCAGAGGCTATTGAGAGCAACCATAGTTTGGCAAATATATCAGACACCGATCTTTCTGAAATTTTAAAACTCCTTAAAGAACACCCGGAGGATAAAAATCTTGTGTTAAAATTACTAAAAGGCAAGCGGGAGATTAAGGAAGCTATGGAAGGTCTTTCGGGCCTTCCTGATAAAAAATAACCATTACAGACCTCAAACCTTTTCTTTCTACTACTGTTTTTATTTTATCAGATGGGAAGTGGGAAGTAGGCATATATGTTCAAAGATTATGATAAACCTTTGTTCCACGGCTCAAGAGCCAAGTTTAAATTCTTCGATAATAAATTTATCAACACAGGAGAAAGGGCTGGCTTAAGAATCGGATTTGAATTTACAGACAGCCTTAAAGGCGCTGCAAATCATGCCAGAGATAAAGCACGCTCAAAAGGTGAACCAGTAGTTTATATATGCAAATTTAAAAAAGGGACAAAAGTATTAAAGCGACAGGTGCCCATTACTTCTCATGATGATTTTATTTTAGATCACTGGAATAAGATATTGCCTATTACCTGCCAAAAAATTAAAAACGAAAA
The DNA here is from genome assembly GCA_964431955.1 of uncultured Candidatus Methanoperedens sp. Lineage (GTDB taxonomy): Archaea > Halobacteriota > Methanosarcinia > Methanosarcinales > Methanoperedenaceae > Methanoperedens. Next base: position 14,301 of record CAYSLW010000020.1, read on the forward strand.
GGAGTGGTTTGGAGATTTATATAAATATGTATTATCAATCAAATTTTCAAATGAAATTGAAAATGACACTTGTAAATTCCTATTGGAATCAGGATTTGACGCTATAGATAACTTTGAATGTGGCTGGCAGGATGGATATCTTCATGGAAATGTAATCTTAGTAATGAATTGCGAGCAAATAGAAATTATAGAATCGTTTCTTGTTATAGATATCGGAGCAGAGATAACTAGTGATGATCATAAAAAATATTTTTTCTCTGAAACAAAGGCTCCCTTAGGCGAAACTGGGTTAATGAGCTATTTAAGGCCATTTGAAATAACAAAATAAGATGCTTTGTAGCAAAAATTAGGCATGGATTTTTACTTAAAAGTCCTTGGAAGAATGGCCTTATTTCCCTCAGGATTTTCTCCAAGTTTAACACCCATGCGCAGCTTCAACATGGATTTTCAGTCCTAGCGCTCTAACAACCTTCAGCACTGTAGTGAACTCCGGATTGCCACCCGGAGAAAGCGCCTTGTAAAGGCTTTCTCGCCCAAGCCCTGCTTTACGGGCAATCTTTGTCATGCCCTTGGCGCGGGAGATATTTCCTAATGCCGCAGTTATTACCGCCGGATGTCCGTCCTCAAGAGCAGCCTCCAGATAAACGGCCATGTCTTTGGGCCGGGCTACAGGGTGTATTTTATGCATCGGGGCCATGAACTGGTGATCCATATTTAGCAGGATGTCAAAGGATATGGCTCTTTTCTATAGATAGCTTTTTGAGAATTCTATGAGATGTGCCGA
>CAYSLW010000021.1:0-14663 GCA_964431955.1 uncultured Candidatus Methanoperedens sp.
CACACATTAACGCGCAGGCACCGCGAAGTCCCCGGTTCGAGTCTGGGAGGCGGGATACTTATAGTATTTTTTCATAGGAAATATTCCGTAAATTATATTGCCAGGGAAATTAATGGATAATCATGTAGAGTACTTAGCACCTCAGAGAATGGTGTAAATACTATGAGTACTGGTGGTGAGCACTACCTTAAAGTTTGAGGTGGAGGGTGAAATTATGTGTCAATGGTGTGTGGAACATGGAGAAGGTAAGAAGTGGTATCTCAATACTAAGAATTACATAACCAAGGAGCTTTTTGATTCAAAGGAAGAGATACGGAGAGTCTGCCCGACTGCGGCGTTTAAAACCTATCCTTCAGAGGTGAGAAAAAAAGGCGCAGTCTGTGATAAATGGCTTCTTACTTGCCTTTCTTTTGAGTGTATCGGCTGCGGTAAGTGTGAAGAAGTATGTCGGGTGGGGGCTGTAAAGATTGTAATGGCATGAATCATTAAGTGAAATATTTAAAGCCCAGACACAAATAAGCACCTCATGCTGCGCGTAACTTTTCTCGGTACAGGAGGCACTTTACCCACTCCAAACCGCAACCCTTCCGCAATATTAATCAACCGGGAAGGAGAGCTTATGCTGTTTGACTGCGGGGAAGGTACGCAGCGGCAGATGATGCGTGCAAAGACAGGTATGAAAATTAATTCCATTTTTATCACGCACTTCCATGCTGACCACTTCCTCGGAATCCCGGGACTTATACAGACGATGTCTTTTAACGGGAGAACCGAACCTCTTGATATTTATGGTCCGGAATGGACAAAACAGCTTGTAAACCTCTTAATCGATCTGGGTTATTACAACATGGGATTTTCCATAAATGCACATGAACTGGCGGACGGTGACGTAATTGATAAAGGAGATTATTTCATAAAGGCTGTGAGCACTGACCATGGCATCCCAAGTCTTGGTTATGTTCTTGAGGAGAAAAGACGTGCAGGAAGATTTAACAGGGAAAAGGCAATCGAACTTGGAGTCCCGGTGGGACCTCTATTCTCAAAACTGCAAAAAGGTGAAGCGGTTATAATAAAAGGCAGGACAATCTTGCCTTCCCAGGTGGTTGGAAAGCCTCGTCCGGGTCGGAAGCTCGTTTACAGCGGAGATACAAGACCGTGCAAATCTATCGAAAAAGAAGGCGCAAGAGCGGATTTGCTTATCCACGACGGCACACTTGCTGAGGAGCTTAAAAGCTGGGCGCTTGAAACAAAACACTCAACCTCTCGGGAAGCTGCTCTTCTTGCAAGAAGGGCAAAGGTAAAACAATTGATATTAACCCATATCAGTTCAAGGTACTCTGAAAGTACAGAGCCTTTGCTGCAGGATGCTAAAAGCGTGTTTGAAAACGTTGAAATCGCAGAAGAATTGATGGAAATCGATATTCCGCTTTCGGATAAAGACCCGTAATGAGACCCCGTATTTAAATACGGGGACTAAGGGGGCTAACCATTAAATACACGCATGTACATACTCCATAAGTGATTGTGTTGAACTCCACAACTTTTAAACTGGATATTGAAAGAATCGGACACATTCTCGACATGGATGAGTTTAAAATACATGAAGCGAAAGAACATGGCAAGAGCACGCTGATATCCACGAAGTTCTTCAATAAGGGAGTGTACAGGGTACGAAATGCAAATAACGGCAGACTTGAGAATATAGCCGTAAACATTGATAAGATAGCTGCCGTCACCTATGAAGGTCTTGTTAAAGAATTGGGCGAGGATTGCGTGGATAAGAACCTCTGGAAGGACGTACCCGAAGGGGAAGCGATTTTTTTCTATTCGCTCACGCTTGAGAATGATTTTATAAAATAGAAAATCATGCTCGCTCAATCAGCATGCTGCACTGCCGGTGCCTTTTGACTCGTCTACATATAAGTGCTATACCTTAATTTGCTCAGGTAAAAAACCTTTTTTAATAAGAACTTCCTTCATACGATTTTTATGGTTTCCCTGAAGTTCGATTACATTGCCTTTTATCGTTCCACCGCACGCGAATTTAGTTTTTAGATAGCTCGTTAATTCCTGCAAATTAATCTCGGCTGGATTAAGACCGTCTATCACTGTAACTTCTTTTTTATATTTTCGCGTATCTACCTTTACCACAATTCTCTGCTGTTCTTTTGCCACCTCTTCGCATATGCAAAGCTCTTTCGGCAAACCACAGACAGTACACATTTCTGAACTCATTTATTGGGTTAATACCTCCATTCTTATATTACACAAGAGTGTTATATAACTACTTGATGCTTCCCGTATTAAAATATAATGGCAAAGAGATAGCGAAAAACATCGAATTTGCAAATACAAAACTCCACCAGATGTTAGGTTTGATGTTTCGCAAAAGTATCCCTCCTGATTATTCCATGATCTTCATACTGAAGAAAACATCTTATGTTAATGTGCACATGCTCTTTATGCGTTTTCCTATCGACGTTATTTTTTTAGATGAGGAAAAAAAGATCGCAGGACTTGCTCGTTTAAATCTCTGGGCTGGATTTAAAGCCATGAAGAACATCAAGTATGTTCTTGAAATGAAGTCAGAAACTATCGAGAGATACAACCTTTCTATTGGCGGGCAAATGGAATTTGAAGAAATATCATGACCTTATCCGGAAAACTAATTGAGAATACAGTAATAACCGAAAAACTGGCAGTTGAGGAATTATATAACACAAGTTTTTATGGTCGTCCGAGAGGCGATAAGCTTGAAGTTTCCCTGCCCGAAAGTGCTTACCTTATCTACCTTGGAAAAATATCAGTGGAGTTTGAAGGTAAAGAACTTGATTTTAAGCAATTTTTCCTGAAAGCCTCTCAAATATTAAAAAATTTTGAATTGCTGTATATTGTTTATAAAGATTTAAGAGAACGGGGCTATTATGTCCAGCCCGCAGTTACGGGTTTCAGGGTTTATCCTCGCGGAGGACATCCTGGTAAGACGCCTGCAGAATTTTTCGTATTTGTAACCTCGGAAAGGATATCACTCTTGCTTTCTCATCTAAAAAAGCATATTGACACCGTGGATAATTTAAAGAAACGTTTAGTTCTGGCTATAGTTGATGAGGAAAGCGACATTACTTATTATGAAGTGAAAAAAACAATCCCATCAGGCACTTACAAATTAACATCGGATAAATCGCTATCGATAGCAAGCCTGCTTGAAGATAGGGTCGTGGTATGGGATTCTGATGCCTCGTCTATTCTTCATAACGAGGGATTCTTTGGCAAACTCATGGATGAAGGACATCTGCAGTTATCGCTTGTTGAATCGTGCTACCTATTAAAAAACGGGATTCTGGAGATTGAACACCGAAACCACAAAAGTTTGGATTTTGCCGATTTTTCAAGACTTGCAGCTAAAATCGAGTCGGATTTCATGATAAAATATGTAGTTTATGAAAAACTTCGTAATAATGGGCTTGTTCCCAAAACGGGATTTAAATTCGGAACACACTTCAGAGTATATAAGAACTTTGAAACTTTAGACACGCTAACCCATTCGGATTACCTTGTTCATTCTGTAGAGCACGACCATGTCTTTTCACTGCAGCAGCTTTCCCGCGCGGTACGGCTTGCCAACAGCGTGAGAAAGGAAATGATGTATTGCGATGGGACTGGTTTTTTTGTTATAGGGCGAGTGCGGCTATAATAATTAACCTTCAGCTTACTTCTTCCTTCCGTTTGCGTTTTACTATTTTCTCCAATTTCTTAGCCCACATATCCTCTACCTGTGTGTATTCACACTCTATGTAATGTTTAACAGCTTTAGCAACTGCATCCTTGGTGCTGCTTTCCCCTGTCTTCTGTTTCAGTGCTTCGATATCCTCTGTGGTAAGAACCGTCTGTGCGTGCATTATTTTTGCCATATTTTTACCTCGTAAATAAAAATTTTCTTATCAGTCATATAATCTCTATTCTTATTAAACATACAAAACTAATAATGTTTGCGATGAGGAGATTCAAAACTTCCAAAACACAAACCTTATATATCATGAATAATAATTTAGAATTAAGGCGTCTCACTAACCAACCAAGTTCTGTTAAATGTTTTAAGTGGGACGCCCACTCCCAAAAACTTGCACGATTTCTCCGGTTCTCTCATATACCTTAAGTCCTGCAGGCAGTTTTTCCCTGAATTCCTTTCCGTGCAGCACCTCAAGGAGCAGCTTAATCTCCCTGCTCTCTAAAAGTTTCTGTGGGATAACGAAATCATATTCTTCGTCTGCAATTTTAATGAACTTGAGTCCGTTCATTTCCGCTACTGGACGGATACCGATTCCCACATCCGCTTTTCCAAGCTTAACCGCAGCAGCGATTGCACTGTGGGTTTTTGCTTCTGTATGATAGCCGTCTATACTGTTTATAAGTTCTTCGAATGACACCCCGCGCTGCTCTGCAATCTTCTCGAGTTTGAGGTCTGTAATCACCCTTGTCCCAGAACCAGTATTCCTGTTAATAATTCTTGCATTGATTATATCTTCAAACCCCTCTATGCTGCTGTCCTTTCTCGCAATCAAGCCCTGTTCTCTCAGGTATCCTTTGACAATAACGGCGTTATTTATTCCAAACCTTTCAAGATATGGAATATTGTATACTCCGGATTCATCCAAAAGATGTACCCCTGCAATATCAGCAGTTCCGTTTTGGATAGCATTAAGCCCGCCCGAAGAACCTGCATTAATAATTCGCATTTTCAGTCCAGTCAAATCGGCAATGGTATCAAGCCCCAGACAATGGCTGCCCACGAATAGCAGCTCCACAGCTTCGGGTTTTCCAAACAACGTAACGTTCACAGTTTCGCCTGCATCTATCATCTCCACATTCGAAGGGACCTCGATGAAACCGTCTGCTTCTGAAAGTGTGGTGATAGCACCCGAACCTTTCTCAATTGGGTATGCCAGGCCCCTGACGATGCCGACGGGAAGAAGCTGGCTTCGCCCTTCAGAGCGTATCCTTGCGGCTAATGTTGCTTTTGTTTGCACCCGCGCCAAATTTTTTCCTGTCATTTTCCGGATCAGCGGCGCTACAAATTCATTGAAAATGATAAGTGAAGAGGCTGGATATCCTGGAAGACCGACAACCGGTTTTCCAAATACTTTCCCGATGATTGCGGGTTTTCCTGGTTTGATATCTATTCCATGGGCAAGAAGTATACCATTCTCCTCGATTATCCTGTACATAATATCACCCGAACCTGCTGATGTGCTCCCTGAAGTAAGGATAATGTCGCAGTTCTCTGCTGCCTCTTTTATAGCGTTTTTCATCTCATTCTCGTCGTCCATGATGATGTTGTATCTGATAGGAATCCCGCCACATTCTTTTACTCCCGATGAGAGTGAAAAGGAATTTATATCATAGATTTTGCCAGCCTCCAGCTTACGGCCGGGTTCCGCAAGCTCATTTCCTGTGGAGATTATCCCCACATTCAATCCATAGACACAAATCCTTTTTTTGCCAATTGCTGCCAGAACGCCGATTTCTCGGGCGGATAGTCGCGTTCCCTTTTTCAAAACCCTCTCCCCCACCATAATATCCGCGCCTGCCGGCATTACATTTTCATTGATGGAAACGGGGCGGTGGACATGCAGGTCTCTGTCAATACTGGTATATTCTACCATCACCACAGAATCAGCGCCGCCTGGCATGACCGCTCCGGTTGCAATTTCAGCAGCCTCTCCTCTATTTATGTGAATATCAGGATTTATCCCGGCTGGAATTGAGCCCACAAGCTTAAGCTTTACAGGCATATCCTCTCTTGCCACGTAGGTATCGGATGCGTGGACTGCATAGCCGTCCATTGAAGCCCTGTTAAAAGGAGGCACGTCCACTTCAGAAACTGCGTCCTCTGCAAGAACACATCCCAGAGCATTTTCAATATCAGTCTCCGTTAGATGCGGCTGGATATCGAGGTGCTGGATTATGCCCTTTGCTTCATCCATTGAGATGAGTTTTCTGAATTCTTTTCTCACATGCATTACCACGAAGCCTTTGGTTAAATCGTTTATCTATTTAATCATTCAATTTACTATTGGATATTTTTTTGTATAATTTATATATAATTTATGAGTTGTAAATATCTATCTGCCTATCAAATATTTGGCTGAATGAAATATGGGAATTTCCTTTGTATGTGTACATAAGGAGAGTTCAAATATCCTGACCCCCATACCACACAAGATATAAATCATTGAAGAGTCAATAACCAAACGATGAAACAGGCACAGGCGCACGATGAGATAGTCAGCATAAAATCATCAGGAGTGACACTTTTAGACAAAATCCTTGGCGGCGGCATTCCCGCTGGTTCCATGGTCTGCTGCCTCATTAACCCAAAATCCATGGCTGAAGTGCTGCTATTCCAGTTATCCTCTGTGGGGAAAGTCCTTTACTTCACCACAGAACGCAAACCTGAACATATAGCGCTCGGAGCAAAACAGCTTGGATTTGATCCAACAAACATATCTTTCGTGGATATTTACAGCAAATTCAACTACGAAGAAAAAGAAAAGCAACCCATCACATCCAAGAAAAACCTCTACGAACTCTCATACACCAATGCAAAGAACGACGCAAAACTCTTCACTGAGAGCATAAAACTCCCGAAAGATGCGCTCTGGAAATTCGAATTCTGGACAAAAGAAAAAGTGGTAGAGATACTGGGCGACCTCTGCAACAAAATATTTACAAAACTTCTAAAAACTAAGGAGCACTCAAGCTTTCAATTTTCTGAAATCAATCCCAGGAACAAGAGATTTACAATAGAACTCAAAGACTGCCCCGAATGCAGCGAGCTTTCGGGTTTTAAAGAGGGAATCTGCTATTATCATGCCGGTCTTTTTGCCGGACTTCTTTCATCTCTCCTCGATTCCGAGATGAGCGCATATGAGTCTCATTGTCACGCAGCCGCACATACCAATTGCAGTTTTGTCATCGGTCCAAGCAGCGATAAAGAGATTCAGGATAGTGTAATCAGATATTTTAACCCCACATCCCTCAGGAAAGATGATGAAATATCACTGTTTACCGAGCACTCATTAAAACAGGTGGATGCTGATGGAGATAACAGGATAATGATCGATAACTTCTCTTTTTATATAGACCTTATAGACAACAGAGATAAAATAAGACGGCTTTTGAATCAGATTTATGAGTTCACATCAAAGACGCACAGCATATGTTATCTGTATGTTTTCAAGGATACACACAGCAAGGATATAGAGAATATGATAGTGAATAAATGCGATGTGGTTTTCGACTTCGATGTGGGCATCAGCGGCGACGATATAACTAACTTCCTGATCGTATCAAAAATACGCGGAAAGATTGCTCCCACAAAAAGAATGAAGGTTCATATTAAAGACCGTATCATGCTTGACACATCGCAAGAAGTGGTATGAAACCATTAATAAAAAGCCTCATGCTGTATTTACTGATAGTGGGGCTGCTTATTGTTAATGTAAAGCATATTTCGGACTTTCCCCTGTCAGGTTACATAATTTATACAATCCTCATTTTTGTGGTAATTTATTCTGGTGAAAGCCTGTTCTGGGGTAAAAGATTGGCACCCGGGTTGTTGTCAGGAGTTGCTTTAATTGCAACAGTATTCTCTCTGGAAATACTCGCCGGCTGGATCAAAGTCGAAGGGTTTGATTTTAACCCTGTCCTTCTTATCTCACTTTTTATTTTCCAGTTGCTCGTTGCTGCCGGCGAAGAGATGTCTTTCCGGGGCTACATTCTTAAAAACCTGATGGGCGAGACGGGAATCAAGATCGGGATTAGCCTCTCATCTTTTATGTTCGCTGCTATACATATCCCTTCCTTCATTTATTACGGGCTGGATATTTCAAGAGGGGCGCTTGCTTTCATAGTAGTCGGGTTGCTTGGTGCTATTGCCTCGATAATTTATCTTAACTACGGGCTTCACTCAGCCATTGCATTCCATTTTGCATGGAACTTTTTGCAATACAATGTATTCAATTTGAGCGAGAACCATCAGGGAATAATGGAAATAAGTTTACTGGGGCAGAATTTACTGACCGGCGGCAGTTATGGACCGGAAGCCGGAATACTGGGATTTATCATCGTCCTCTTCGCATTGGTTATACTTATTAAAAAATATGCAAAAAGCTTAAATGAAAGCAATTTAGTTATTTAATTATGAATCCCCGATTATTTTTGAAGATGGCATTTCCCGCAATCTTTATGTTATCCTTCATTACCTTACTTTTGCCAAGGAGCGCGGCAGGGATTTACACGGTCAACATAATGCTCTTAGCCCTTTTTACTGCTTTTTTGTTTTCCCTTAAGGTAGCTTTTAGTTATGAAAGGGAGCTTAGAAAAGTTTTTTTATATCTTGCACCCTTTATACTGCTCTTATTTTTAGTCAACATAGAGCAATTCTGGGATATTTTATATAGTATATTCGGTGCGCTCCCATATCTCTCTCTTATCATAGCAGGTATAGCCTACATTTTTCTGATTATGTCGTGCATAAACATATTAAAGATAACAGATTTTACGGAAATACAAAAAAAAGAGTGGTTTGCCATACTTTTAATATTCGCTCTCGGCAATTATATAATATTCTTTTTCCTTTTGCACTACCAGCTTGAGTTCAATGTCGAGGTTCTGACCAAGATACTCTTTCGCATTATAGACAACGCTATAGTCCTCATGCTGCTGCCAGTACTTTTCCTGTACAGGAAACAATCCAAAAAGGAAAAAAAAGAGAGTATCACTTTTACTATCGTACTTATTGGAATAATAATCAGCACCATCGGAGACTATGTTTACGAGATACTTACCGAAATATCCCATCAAGAATTGAGCGCTGAATTTCATACGGGAACATTACTTGACTCAATTTATATATTGAGTTACCTGTTAATAGCTGTAGGGCTGTTTGTCCATCTTAATTATTACAAATGGACAATGAGGAAAATAGATATTAGCAAACTGGATTTAAAATTTGACTGATTTTTCAAAATACTTATTGCCAATAAGAATAATAATGACTTTCATGAAAGATGTGCAAACCGAAGAAAAAAAATCGGCATCACTTCCGGCAAAATCAAATTTCAGCGAATGGTATAACGAACTTCTCCTCATGGGGGAAATCATGGATGTGCGTTATCCCGTCAAGGGGCTTTATGTCTGGTTTCCATTCGGCTTCGAGGTGCGGAAGCGCACATACGCAATAATGAGAGAGCTGCTTGACAAAGACCACAAGGAGGCGCTTTTTCCCCTGCTCATACCCGAGACCGAGTTCATGAAAGAAGCCGAACACATCAAAGGCTTTGAAAATGAGGTCTACTGGGTAACTCACGGAGGCAAGAACGAGCTTGATGTCAAACTGGCGCTGCGTCCCACAAGCGAGACTGCTATCTATCCCATGTATAAAGTATGGGTGCGCTCGCATGCCGATTTGCCCATCAAGATTTACCAGATTGTTAACACCTTCAGGTATGAGACAAAGCACACGCGCCCCCTTATCCGCCTGCGCGAGATTACATCATTCAAGGAAGCACATACGGTGCATGCCACATGGGATGAGGCAGCAGGGCAGGTGAAGGAAGCCACACGCATTTATCAGGAATTCTACCGAAGACTTGCGATTCCAACCATAGTCTCAAAAAGACCTGAATGGGATAAATTCCCCGGGGCTGATTATACGATGGCTGTGGACACTCTAATGCCTGACAACAAAACGCTGCAGATAGGAACAGCACACCATCTGGGGAACAATTTCGCAAAGACGTTTGACATAAAGTACGAGGACATAAACGGCGAGCAGCAATACGCTCACCAGACCTGTTACGGCATATCGGAGCGCAGCATAGCAGCGCTTATCTCCATTCACGGGGATGACAGGGGACTGGTTTTTCCGCCAGAAATTGCGCCCATACAGGTCGTGGTCATCCCGGTTCTGTTCGGGAAGAGCGAGGAAATAATAAAGGTATGCCGGGATGTGGCAGACCGATTAAAAGAGAAAGGTATTCGAGTTGCTCTTGACGAGAGTGATGAGCGCCCGGGAGCCAAGTATTATAAATGGGAGATGAAAGGCGTGCCGGCAAGGGTGGAGATAGGTCCGCGAGACCGAAAGTGTAATGCGGCTACTATTGTGAGAAGGGATAGCGGACGCAAGGAAGTCATTCCACTGGATAATATCGTGGAAGAAATCATGAAGCGATTTGAAGATATTCATAAAAACCTGTTTGAAAAAGCCAAAAAATCAATGAAAGAGCATATCTTTTACTGCAATACGTTAGATGAAGTTAAAGACAAAATTTCAGAGGGAATCGCCCGGATTCCGTGGTGCGGCGAACGCGAATGCGGGCTTGCGATGGAAGAAGCAGTGGGCGCAGGCATACTCGGGGTGCCTGAAGGGGACTTCGGGTACGGCGCCGGGAATTGCCCTATCTGCAATAAGGAAACCAAAAATATGGCGATAATGGCGAAAACATATTAGGGAAAAATTAATTTATAAAATTATGATTATTTTTAAAAGCAAAAACCTTTAAATACCCTTAAGCATATAACAGGCTGCTAATTTTCTCATTTTTGATGAGGTATTTAAGAGGTATTTAAAATGGATAATACAGAATATAAAGGAACCACCACAATAGGGTTAGTTTGCGATAAAGGCGTAGTCTTAGCCTCAGAGAGAAGAGCGATGATGGGGCACTTTATTGCAAGTAAGGACGCAAAGAAGGTATATCAGATAGATAACCTGATAGCAATGACCACAGCCGGCTCAGTCGGCGATGCGCAGAGACTTGTAAAATGGATGCAGGTGGAGGCAAAACTCTATAAAATGCGCAGGGAAGAGCCCATGACCGTAAAGGGAATTGTAAGTCTGCTTGCCAATATCCTGAGCGGTAATAGATACTTTCCTTTCTTTGTCCAGCTTCTCGTCGGAGGGGTTGATAAGAATGGACCCGGCATATATTCACTTGATGCCGTCGGTGGAACAATCGAAGAGAAAAAGGCAGTGGCAACAGGGTCAGGTTCACCCATGGCATACGGCGTGCTTGAAGACAGATATGTGGAAAACATGCCGATTGAGGATGGTGTCGAGCTGGCAGTACGCGCACTGCATAACGCCATGAAGCGTGATTCTGCGTCAGGCGAGAGCATCGATGTAGTAAAAATCACATCTGACGGGTATATACGTGTAGAAGACTCGGAAGTCAAAAAACTGCGCGATACTTTTACATAACTTTTTATTTTATTTTTTTATTTTAGAAGGAAAACCACGATGACAGTTGAAGAAGTACTTAACGAGCTTAAACAAAAAATAAGGGCACAGCTTCCCAAGGATATCACCATATCCGATGTGGATTTTGAGGGACCTGAACTCGTTATTTATACAGAAGAGCCCAGAAAATTCGCAGATAACGGCGACCTTATAAAGAACCTTGCTAAGGAATTGAGAAAACGCCTTGTTGTCAGACCTGACCCAAAGGTGCTGGCGCAGCCTGAAGAAGCGATCACTGCAATTTCAAAAATCGTTCCTCCCGAATCTGGAATATCCAACCAATTTTTTGATGTGGACACAGGCGAGGTCATAATAGAAGCTGAGAAGCCCGGGTTGGTCATAGGAAGACACGGCGAGACACTCCGGGAAATCACGAAAGTTATCGGATGGACAGCAAAAGTAGTCCGCACCCCGCCCATGAAATCTACAACGGTGAACAACATACGCCAGTTCATGCGCGCCAATAAAGATGAGCGAAAGGCTCTGCTAAAAACAATAGGGAGAAAGATACACCGCGGCATCTCTTCCAGGGATAAATGGGTAAGGTTGACAACCCTCGGTGCATGCCGTGAAGTGGGACGAAGCTGCTTTTTACTGTCGACCCCTGAAACCAGGATATTGATCGACTGCGGGGTTAATGTTGGCGGGGAAGATAATGGTACGCCGTATCTCTACGTGCCTGAAGTGCATCCCATAAGCCAGATAGATGCCGTTGTACTGACGCATGCGCACCTTGACCATATAGGACTTGTGCCTTTGCTGTACAAATACGGGTTCGAAGGACCTGTTTACTGCACGCCCCCCACACGCGACCTGATGGCATTATTGCAATTGGACTATCTCGATGTGGCTGCCCGCGAGGGACGGAAACCCCCCTACGAATCAGCCATGATTCGCGAAGTTCTGAAACACACCATAACGCTGAACTACGGCGATGTTACGGATATCGCCCCTGATATGAAGTTGACGTTCCATAATGCAGGGCATATACTTGGCTCTTCGATAGCTCATTTCCATGTGGGAGACGGTTTGTATAATATTGCCTTTACGGGAGATATGAAGTACGAAAAAACACGGCTGTTCGATCCTGCAACTACTGATTTCCCGCGCATAGAAACAGTTGTGATGGAAGCAACATACGGCGGGTCGAGGGATATGCAGCCTCCAAGAAAAGAGGCTGAGCGGTATTTGACGCAGATAGCAAAAGAAACGCTCGATAACCGAGGATGCTTCCTTATCCCGACATTCGCCGTGGGAAGAAGCCAGGAAGTCATGATCGTGATCGAGGAGGCTATACGGAAGGGATTGCTGGGCGATGTTCCTGTCTATCTTGACGGGATGATATACGAAGCAACTGCAATCCATACCACGCATCCTGAATATCTCAACAATGAATTGCGAAACCAGATTTTCCATAAAGGCATGAACCCCTTCCTTTCAAAATGTTTTGTCCAGGTGGACTCGAAGGAGAAACGCCTGAAAATCATCGATGACCGTGAACCGTGCATCATCCTGGCAACATCGGGTATGCTCAACGGGGGACCTGTGATGGAATACCTGAGGGCATTCGGACCTGAGGAAAAGCACACCATGGTTTTTGTAGGTTACCAGGCAGAAGGGACTCTGGGAAGGCGCATCCAGAAAGGCTGGAAAGAAATACCCATGCACGCCGGCGGAGGTAAGACAGAGACGATCAAAATCAATATGCGTATAGAGACTGTTGACGGATTCTCTGGTCATTCGGACAGGATGCAGCTTATGGAATATGTCAGAAAGATGAGACCGCGCCCTGAACACGTCATAACCCAGCACGGGGACGAGAAGAACTGCATGGACCTGGCAAGTTCGATTTACAGGAAGTTGAAGATGGAAACACGGGCGCCCATGAACCTTGAGACTATAAGGCTGACTTAGGGTTCTTGGGATTTTTTATTTTTAAAAGATGTTAAAATAGCCTTAATGGCATACTTTTGTAAAAACTATGTCATTAGTAATAGCAAGCTTTTTAATAAAGTAAGACATTCATAATATCATGGATATCGAAGAAATAAAAAAAATAATCATTGATCAAAGAGAAGAGATAGAAGATACCTTCGATAAGAAAAGAATAATAAACAGGGAGTTACCGAAAGAAGAACTGTTGAAGTCCCTGGAACATCCGAATATACTGGCAGTATTAGGGGTTAGAAGGTGCGGGAAATCAATACTTTCCCACATGCTCATAAGAGGACGCAAATACGCATACATTAATTTTGACGATGAAAGGGTTTTTGGAATCGAGGCAAAAGACCTGAACAATGTTTTACAGGCGTTTTATGAGATTTATGGAACCGGCATAGAATATTTGATTCTTGATGAAATTCAGAATGTTCCTGGCTGGGAACTATTTGCCAACAGGCAGAGAAGGACCAAAAAGGTGATTTTAACGGGGAGCAATGCAAAACTTTTGTCCGGGGAGCTGGCAACGCACCTAACCGGAAGATACGTGGATTTTACATTATACCCTTTTTGTTTTAAAGAATTTTTAGAATTAAAAGGAGTGAAACCAGATATTTACTCAACGAAAAGCATAGCCGGGATAAAGAACGCACTGAGAGAGTACATCAAAATCGGCGGATTCCCCGAAGCTCATCTTTTTGGGAAAGGAATGACCGCAAGGATATATGAAGATATAATACACAAGGACATAATCTCACGGCACAGGATAAAGAACAAAAAGACTTTTTCTGATATCGCAAAATACCTGATTTCAAATTTTTCAGGTGAATTCACCTTCGGTAAATTGAAAAACATAACAGCTATAAAAAACGTCCACACAGTAAAAAACTATGTCGAATATCTGGAATCGTCATATCTCATTCTGCCTGTAAAAAGGTTCACTTTTAAATTGAAAGAGCAGATGTTAGCTCCCAGAAAAGTCTATTGTATAGATACAGGTATTATAAACTCGATAGCGTTCAAGTTTTCAGAGGATATTGGAAAGGTCATGGAAAATCTGGTTGCAGTGGAACTTCACAGGAGAAAATCATATTACGGCGCAGCAGAGGTGTATTACTGGAAAGACTACCAGCAAAGGGAGGTGGATTTTGTACTGAAGGAAGGGGGGACAATAAAAGAATTGATACAGGTAAGCTATGCGTCGAGTGAAAATGATATTAAGGAGAGGGAAATAACGGCACTGCTTAAAGCTTCTCAAGAGTTAAATTGTGGGAACTTGAGCGTAATAACATGGGATTATGAAGGAGATATTGGAGAGATAAAATGCAAGCCTTTATGGAAATGGCTGCTCATGGCGCCTGGTTTTTGGGTAGTGTCCTAATTTTCGTGACTGCTCTTAAAAACATTAGGGATTTGTCGATTT
>CAYSLW010000022.1:0-14515 GCA_964431955.1 uncultured Candidatus Methanoperedens sp.
TTCATAGAATTTTGGATGGATAATGTCAACAACCGGGTCTATATATAAGGGAAATACGAAATGCAACGGCGTTGTTTTAACTTCATCTTTACTCAATTCTTTTTCAGTTTCTATGTGAAACTCTTTTAAATACCTGAATCCCACTGGCACGAAGCCGAGTTCTTCCTCAATACTTCGAAGAGACTTAGCAAACGTGGATTCCCGTAGCTCTTTTTCGCTCCAATCTTTCTCAAAATGAAATCCCAGGTCAATGTCCCTTGAACCAATGTAGTTTCTGCCAGTTGCTTTCTTAAAGTTTTTATTGACATGGTGGTAAACCGCCCATCCGCCTATTAAACAAATCGGTTCTTCGAGTCTGCCAACCACTGTTTTAAGATATTTATAAGAAATTTCTATCTCATGCGCTTCGTACATCTTTCATAATATAAAATACGTGCTCGTCAGCAAGCAATAGCCTCGTATTGCCTTTGCCTACCAGTCCTTTCTTTGTAATCTTGTCATGCCACTGCTTCCAATCGTCCTCTTTTATATAAGTATCGACCCTGCTTGGAAATAGATAACTCTGGATGAGATTTTCTGCCTGGTATGTAGTCAATGCATAGGGTAATTCACTATTTTTAAGAAGCTTTAAAGGCTCTTTAACCATGTATTCCCTATACCTATGCTTGATATAAACAGATTGCCAGCAGCGCAGCAGGGCAGGGTAATCCAATACTCTGGTACCCTTTACCAGTCCCATCTCCTCCAGTTTTAAGATAAACTCCCTTACCCATGGGTAAGTGGCGCCAGTCTGCTTGGCAATCTCGTATTTACTCATATCCCCGGAAGGATTATTTGCGAGAACCCTGAGTATTCTATCTCTTATTTTTCCGCGCATATATGAAGGTAACACTACGAATTTATATAGTTTAACTATATAGGTAATTCAATCTATTTATATACATTACCTTCATATAGCTTTGGATCAAATTCATTTTTGGTTAAATTATGCACAATTAAAAATCACCTACTTCGTCCAAAACTTCGTATCCACATCTCTAAATCCACAGCAACCTATTTTCAAGTAGACCTCTTTGTTCAAACCGTGGTTCATTTACCTTGAAGGCAGTGCACCACGATTATTTACTCCAAAAAGCGGACTCAGGGCATGGTAAATATAAGCGGTACTCTGAGCAATAAAGCGGTGCTTCAAGCAGCATCGCAAGCCAGAGAAGAATAATGACCCGATAAACAGGGTTGCGATACATTTACTCATGCCCTTTTCCAAGTTTTGGGTCTGTATCAGCTGAGTCCTGACCCTCGAAAATGCAGGACTACACTGGTAACATGAATATAAAGGAGAATCCGAACAATGTCTAACAACGATGTGGCGGAAATACAGGCCACCTTAAAGAACATTGGTGTTGAAGCAACACCGGAACAGATTGAGAACAAACTGAAAACTCTTGCTCAGTTCAAAGTCACTGGCGCAGAAGCGAAGCGCAACGCCGTGAGAAGTCTCGCCAGAGCAGCAGGGGTTGATCCCGCCGCCCTTTATAAGGGCAGTTCTACTCCCATTCACATTGCTGACGTGAAAGCAGACAATCAATGGGTAACACTCAGAGCCAAGGTAATCCAGTTGTGGGATAATACCTCGGATAAAATTACCCAGACTGGCATCATAGGGGACGAGACTGGCGTGATCAAGTTCACCATGTGGAACTCGTCTGGTCTCAAGCCCATGGAAGAAGGCAAGTGCTACGAGATCAAGAGCGCAGTGACCAACCTCTACAACGAAAGGTTCCAGATAAAGCTGAACAAAGCCACCACCATTGTCGAGTTGACTGAGGATATAACTGTCCAGCAGAAAGAGGAGGAGTTCACCGGCGCTATCGTCAGCATCCAGAATGGTTCAGGTCTCATCAAGAGATGCCCGGAGTGCAACAGGCAGACCAGGGCGGGTGCATGCGGAGAGCATGGTAGAGTTGAGGGGTTATACGACCTCAGGATCAAGGCTGTCTGCGACAATGGTGTCGAGATACGGGAGTTGCTGTGCGATGCTGAGATGACCGCCAAACTGATAGGCATCACGCTCGAGAAAGCAAAAGAGATGGCAGCCGCTGTTCTTGACCAATCGGTAGTCGTTTCCGAGATAGAAAACATGCTGATAGGCAGATACTATCAGGTGAGAGGCACTTCCACAGGCAGATACCTGATCGTCAAATCAATGACACCCACGGTAACCACACTGAACGCAGATGCAATTGCAGCTTTAGCGGAGGCGATTTAAAATGGCAGAGGACAGCAGCAATAACAATAACAATAGCAGCAGCCAGCAGCAGTAAATACTATTAAATCACTATAAGATTTTATGACTGAAACCACAACATTAACACTCAAATTCAAGGGGATAGAGGCATCTCTTCTCAAAAAGATGGTAGAGCTGGGCTTTTTCAACACCAAGTCCGAAGCGATAAGGGCGGCTTTAGTAAAATATGCGATAGACCTCAACCTGCTTGATAAAAAAACAATCTGGCATGAGATACAGGCGCATAAAAAGAGAAAAGTTAGTCCTGAACAATTAGCAATTGATATTCAGAGCATACGAGATGAAACATAGAGTTTTTATAGACACCAATGTGTTCATTTACGCATTTGAATTTCCAGACTCAAATTCCAATATTATCATAGAACTGCTAAACGATGAGAAAACAGGGAAATCAGCGGGTTTATCAAATAGAGAAAGACAGGTTAGAAATTATGGAGTAAAAATGTAGCTTATGATAGCAGACGACTGGAGCAGAGACATTGCGCCGCCGGGTTTTGCTGCACCAATTACAACACAGCAATTGCTCGCATTAGCCGACGAATGGTCAAGGAATTGAGCGTCAGATAGTGCAAAAATACTTAAAGTTTAAAGCCTTTAGTTTAGCTTATGAAGCGCATACATGCCTTTGTCAGCGGTGAAGTTCAGGGCGTTGGTTATAGAGAAGAGGTTAAACGTATCGCTTTTGGCGCTATCATAGGCAAGAACTGGACAATAAAACCACCGATACCAATAAGGATGTTGTGAGAAGATGAAAGGATATGTGTTTACAGCAGTAATCTATATGTTAATATTTATGGGAGTTGCTGGCTCTTCTGAGAATAATGGTTTGTATAAAGGAGCAGCTTATGTTCATGAGTATAATGCTCTTTTCGATGAAATGCAAGAATCAGATTCCTTCCAAAATCTAAATATAATCCTGAACACTTCAGAAATACAACATACTGCTAACATTAACAAATGCACAACAATCTCCTCTCCGGGATATTATGTGCTCAACCAGAGCATAATGAATACCGCTGCCGAAGGCTGCATTAATATCATCTCAAGCGATGTTGTTTTCGATGGCGCTGGCTACACGATTGATGGCAATAAATCAGGCACTTTTGGAGTCCTTGTTTTTAACTCATCCATAAGACTTGAAAATGTCACTGTTAAGAATCTGAGAGCAACAGGTTGGGAAAACGGAATCTACTACTATAACGTTACAAATGGAAGTATTATCAATAGTACTGCAAACTTGAACAACTATGGAATCTACCTCTACTCTTCCAGCAATAACAATACATTAATTAACAACAGTGCAACCTCAAACAATTATTTTGGAATCGTTCTTTCCAGCTCAAAAAATAACACTCTAACCAACAATACAGGAATTTCGACTGACGATGGAATCGCTGGAATCCTTCTCGAATATTCCAGCAATAACATCTTGATAAACAACAGTGCATACTTGGGTACTGCTGGTGCTGGAATCTATCTTCTCTTTTCCAGCAATAATATTTTAGCCAAAAATATTGCCTCGAATAACTACTTTGGAATTATTCTCGATTCTTCCAGCGATAACATTTTAACAAACAACATTGCAAGCTTGAACGGTGCTGGAATTGTTTTTGAGGACAGCAGCAATAATAACATGACCTACAACAATGCAGACTTGAACAGCGATGGAATACTCATTAACGCCTCCAGCAACAATACCTTAATCAGCAACACAGCAAACTCGAACATCGAAGGAATCACTCTTGCATATTCCAGCAATAGTGTATTGATAAATAATACTGCAAATTCGAACAGCTACTTTGGAATCTGGCTGCGCGATTCTAGCGAATATAACACCATTGATAGCAATACTGCTTTGAATAATTACGTTGGGACATATCTCTTGTTTTCTGATAATAATAACTTATCCAACAATACCGCAAACTCAAACAGCTACTTTGGAATCTGGCTCGATAATTCCAGCAACTATAACACCATCGATAACAATACCGCTTCTAATAATTACCTTGGGATACTCCTCTCTTCTTCAGACAGCAATATATTAACTAATAACACTGCAAACCTCAATGAATTTGTAGGTATATATATAGAAACTTCCAATAATGTTTCCATGGCTGATAATATAGCCATGGAGAACAGTATCTCAGGCTTTATTTTATATGACTCTCATAACAATACTTTACTTAAGAACGGTGCTGTCCTGAACAACTGGACCGGAATTATTCTATATAATGCTACCAGAAATGAACTAAAGAGCAACAATGCCTCAAATAATGCCTATTTTGGTATGTTTATTATATCTTCCAACCAGAATAATTTGACAAATAACTCAGTTGATTCAAACTACTATTCTGGGATTATCCAGTACCAGTCAAACAATTCTATAGACAATGACTTTTACAATATCACTGAAATAATTCAAGGAGTACGCTTATATATAAATGAAGATATAACACCATCCACACAATCCATAGACAATCCTTCTAATGCTAGTTATTCAATAGTGATAGAAAATCTTGGTATTATACCTGATACTTTCAATTTTAGTATCTCAAATCCACATAAGAGCAGTATAGCGTATTTAGATAAGCAAAATATTTCACTAAATCCCGGACAGAGAGCCAATTTAACCTTATATGTTGGAGATGTTCGGCCAGGCGGATATGCTGTAAGTGTGAAGGTGGTTTCTGAATTTGATGAGAATATCTCTGATACGGTTGAGACCCTGACAATTGTTACAGGTGTAGAGGGTCAGTCTTCCACCACACCTTTGGCTTCAATTGAAGGCAACAGAATGCTTCTGAATACATTAAATGAAGCATCTCCCTGTCAAAGCCCAAGCTCTGCTTTCATAAATTCAAAATGTATGAACTCTATATTTGATTATTCTGCTGTGGAGAACTCCACAATAGAAAACTCAACTATTATTAAATCCCTGATATTCAACAGCACTGTGGACAATTCCACGCTTTCAGAGGTAATCTTAGAGAATGCCTGGATAATAAATAATTATATCATATATGGAAATATCACGCTCAGAGGCATAACCTATTCTCCTTCCAATTTCCCGATCTCTGATATTCTCAAAGGCTATGACAAAAGAAAGAGCAATCTCGTAGGCATGACTTACAAGAAGCTGGAAATTGAGGCAAAAAATTCAGGCGTCTTTTTCAATATCTCAGCATCAAAAGACTATTTTGCAGCCTCTCTTGAGGTGCAGAGGTCAGGAATTCAGCCGGAGGGTATGCCTGAGCTAAGAGATAATATAGGAGGTTATATCAGCATCGATGCGAGCAAAAATATAGCACTGGGTGCAGGAAATAGATATATAAGGATATATTATAATGAGAGCCAGCTCAATAGCATTGATGAGAATACTTTGAGGATGCAGTATTACAATACAATCTCAAGAACATGGGAAGCTCTTGACAGTCAGGTCAATGCCGCCGAAAATTATGTCTGGGCAAATACAACTCATTTCAGCGTGTTTGCATTGGCAGGAGCAAAAGCCACTAAGGTACATGACTCAGGAGGGGGTGGAGAAGGTGGAAGAGGTGTTGTTACCTCAGAACCTCATGATAACATTGCCAGATATGAAACAGAAATTAGAGATGTTATATCAAACAGACCAGTAGTATACAATTTTATTGCACCTGAACATGGAATTTATGAGCTTGTGGTTACTGGCAAAGAGAGTGAAAAGGACATAGCTATAAGAATTGAGGCACTCAGAGGAATTTCCAGGCTTACGGCTTCTTTACCAGCAGGAATCGTTTATACCAATATAAATATCTGGGCAGGCACAGAGCAAATAAAAGAAGTTTTGATTAGATTCAAGGTGGAGAATTCATGGATCAGCAAATATGCAAGCGGCAAAGTGAAGATGCTCAAGTGGGATAAAAGCAAGTGGGTACAGCTCGAGACCACAGAAAAGAATAAAGATAGCACATATACTTACTATGAAGCAAAGACAGACTCTTTTTCAGCATTTGTCATAACCTTAATTGAAGATGTAGTAACTCCAGCATCAACGCCTGCAATTGAGCAAGCAGAGATACCAAAACCTATAGGAAGGGCAACTCAAGCTGTTATACCTGCAAAAAAGGCTGCAGGATTTGAATTTGAAGTAATTCTGGCAATAATAGCACTTTTAGTGTTGTTTTGGCAGGTGAGAAATCGTAAATAGCTATAGAAGGTGATACATGCTTTTGTTAGAGGCGAAGTTCAGGGTGTGGGTTATCGGGAAGAGGTTAAACGTATCGCCTTTGGCTTAGATGCACCCTCGCCGATGCCCCGTAAATTCAGGGGTCGTGTGCCTTCAAACATACTCCTTTACCTTCTCAAAAATCCCCTTGCTTCTTGCCTTCTCACCGCTTATCCCGGCAAATTCGCGCAATAGCTGCTTCTGCCTCTCATTTAATTTTGTGGGGACTTCCACCTTAATTTTCACAAGCTGGTCGCCTTTCCCTGATATATGCAGGCTCGGAATGCCTTTATTCTTGAGGCGGAACACATTCCCGTTCTGCGTCCCGGGCGGGATTTTCATCTTTATCTTGCCGTCCAAGGTAGGTATAATAATCTCATCCCCCAGCGCCGCCTGCGTGAAGCTGATAGCGGCTTCCAGTATGATATCGTCTTCATGGCGCGTGAAAATACTGTGAGGCCTGACATTTATTTCCACATACAGGTCGCCTGGAGGTCCGCCCTTCCCTCCCGCTTCACCTTCACCGGCAATACGAAGCCTTGAGCCTGTGTCAACACCCGGAGGGATTTTCACTTCTATCCTGCGCCTTCTCTGGACAGTGCCAGAACCGTGGCAGGCTGTGCACGGAGCATCAATTATCTCTCCGCTTCCCCTGCATGTCCCGCATGTGGAGGTTGTCATGAACCTGCCAAACGGCGTGCTCTGCGTCCTGCTCACCTGACCGCTTCCCCTGCATGCAGGACAGGTCTTGGGCGATGTTCCGGGCAAAGCTTTGCTTCCTCCGCATGCGCTGCATTTTTCAGTTCTCGGTACTTCAAGCTCCACGGTTTTCCCGGATGCAGCCTCTTCCAGATTTATGGACAACTCGTAAAGGATATCTGACCCGTGCCTCGGACCTTCGCGTCTTCCTCCGCCAAAGAATATATCAAAAATGCTCCCGCCCCTGCCAAAGCCACCAAATCCACCTGCACCGAAATCCCTGAGAATATCCTCGATGTCAGGTGCAGCACCTCTGAAGATATCCTCCTGCGAATACCTCATATCTATGCCCGGATGACCATATAAGTCGTACTGCTGCCGCTTGTTCTGGTCTGATAACACGGCGTAAGCTTCGGAAATTTCCTTGAATTTCTCCTCTGCGTCAGGGGCTTTGTTCCTGTCCGGATGGTACTGCATCGCCAGTTTGCGATACGCTGGTTTGATTTCGTCCAGCGGGGCTTTTTTATTCACGCCGAGGATCTCGTAATAGTCGCGCTTGGTAGCCATAGTTTGCAGTTCTAATGAATTTGCATGTAAAAAAAGATATTATTTCTTATCCTCATCCACTACCTTGTATTCGGCGTCCGTCACTTTCTCCTCTTTCTTTTCCTCTTTAGGCTCCTCTGGCTTTGCCTGCTGCGCCTGTTGCTGCTGTGCCTGAGCCTGCTGATACAGTATGGTGCTTACAGCATGCATCTCTTTCGTAAGGTCTTCAATGGCTGATTTGATCCTGCTAACATCATCGCTCTTTAGCGCTTCTTTTGTATATTCAATGGCTTTTTCAACCTTTGCTTTCTGGTCTGCGCTGACTTTGTCGCCGAGTTCCTTCAATGTCTTCTCGGTTGTATAAACCAGTGTATCAGCCTGGTTCTGGAGTTCCACCTTTTCCCTCCTCTTCCTATCTTCGTCGGCATATTTCTCGGCATCTTTTATCTTCCTGTCGAGTTCATCTGAAGGCATCTTGAGGGGCGCGGTTATGGTCATCTTCTGTTCTTTTCCAGTCCCCAGGTCTTTTGCTGTTACATGAAGGATGCCGTTTGCATCGATATCAAACGTAACCTCTATCTGCGGGATTCCACGCGGCGCAGGCGGTATGCCCACAAGATTGAACCTGCCAAGCGTCACGTTATCGTACGCCATCGCCCTCTCGCCCTGAAGAGTGTGGATTTCCACGGTTGTCTGGCTGTCAGCAGCGGTTGAGAATATCTGGCTTTTCCGCGTCGGAATGGTGGTGTTCCTGTCTATCAGTTTGGTCATGACATGACCCAAAGTTTCGATGCCGAGGGTGAGAGGAGTAACGTCAAGCAGCAGGATGTCTTTCACTTCGCCTGCAAGCACGCCTGCCTGTATGGCAGCGCCCATTGCCACGCATTCCATCGGGTCAACGCCCCCTTCCACGTTTTTCCCGATATACTCCTCCATGAATTTCTGAACAATGGGCATCCGCGTAGGTCCGCCCACCATGATTATCCTGTTAATGCCGTCCGGTGTTAATTTTGCATCCGATAATGCTGTCTGCAGCGGTATCTTGCATCTCTCGATTACATCCCTTACCACATCCTCAAGTTTAGCTCTCGTCAGTGTCATGGTGAGATGTTTCGGACCGTTTGCATCTGCTGTTATGAAAGGCAGGTTGATATCTGTTGAAAGTGTTGTGGAAAGCTCTATTTTCGCCTTCTCTGCCGCATCTCTTACCCTCTGGTTTGCAACTTTATCTTTTCTCAGGTCGATACCAGTATCTTTCTTAAATTCCTCGGCTATATAATCCACGAGCTTGTTGTCCATATCCGTGCCGCCAAGCTGCGTATCGCCCGATGTGGCTTTTACTTCAAATACCCCGCCTCCCATTTCCATTATAGTCACATCAAGGGTGCCTCCCCCAAGGTCGAATACCAGGATTTTCTGGTCGCCCTTTTTATCAAGACCGTAAGCTAATGACGCAGCCGTGGGTTCATTAATAATCCTGACAACCTCAAGCCCTGCGATTTCCCCGGCATCCTTGGTAGCCTGCCTCTGGTTATCGTTGAAGTACGCAGGCACTGTGATGACCGCTTTTTCGACCTTATCGCCCAGAAATGCCTCAGCATCCTGTTTTATCTTTTGCAGGAGAAAGGCGGAAAGTTCCTGGGGTCTGTACTCTTTTCCGTGCAGCTTATATCTGTAATCCGTGCCCATTTTTCTTTTAAAAGCCGTGACAGTGCCTTCGGGATTCGTTACAGCCTGCCGGCGCGCCGGTTCTCCCACCAGCCTCTGCCCGTCCTTTGTGAACGCTAGGTATGACGGGAAGGCTTTGCCGCCGAGGGATGTCCCTTCCGCGCTCGGTATTATTACAGGTCTATTCCCCTGCATAACAGCAGCGGCTGAATTGCTTGTACCCAGATCTATTCCTATTATCTTTGCCATTAATTCACCTCATCTTCTATTTTGTTCTCTTTCTTTTTCGATACTCTGACTTTCGAATAACGAATGACCCTGTTGTTTAGCATATAACCCCTTGCAAACTCTTCAAGGATTGTACCATCATCGAATTCATCTATAAGCGTTTGCATCATCGCTTCGTGTTTATAGGGGTCAAATTTTTCCCCAAGAGCTTTGATTGGAGTCAGACCATTTTTTTCAAGCACGTTTTTGAATTGTTTATATATTAGCTCCACCCCCACAATTAACCTATCCTTATTGTCTGTATTTTTTGCATTTTCTAACCCCCGCTCAAGACTCTCACAGACATCTATCAGCTCTAATATGAGTTTCTCATTCGCATATTTTATGAATTCTTCCCTTTCTTTCAGGGTTCTTTTACTGAAATTATCAAACTCTGCGTTCAGGCGCAGGAACCGGTCTTTTTCTTCTTCGAGCTGTTTTTTAGTGCTCTCTAACTCTTTTATGAGTTCTTTTTCATGAGGCTCCGGTGTTTCCATTTCTTCTGCTTCAGGTTCGGAAGGTTCGCTTTCTTTTTGCATTATTTTAAGCTTGATTATTTAATGTTAGTCTTCCTCAACAGAGGGAGCCTGGATTCCATCGTAATAATCTGCCGTATGTTCTGGCTTAACGTCCATCATGCCTGTTTCCTTTGCCATCAGGATATCATTTATGCGAAGAATCATGATTGCTGCGTCGGTTGCAGATTTAATCTCCTGGGTCTTTACGCGCAGCGGCTCAATAACTCCCAGCAGAAGCATATCCTCGGCTTTGCCTGTGAACACATTTAACCCGGCTGTTTTGATGCCTTTATTGTGCTTATTTCTCAGCTCCACAATAGTATTGATAGCATCGAGACCCGCATTCTCTGCGATACCCTTGGGTATTTCCTCAAGCGCATCCGCATAAGCCATTATTGCAAGCTGCTCCCTGCCGCCGTGAGTGGTTGCGTACTTCCTGAGTCTTGTTGCAATCTCCATTTCAGGCGAACCCCCGCCTGCTACTATCTTTCCGTCTTCTATTACCACACCCACGACGCGCAGCGCATCGTCAAGAGCACGCTCGATCTCATCTGCCACATGTTCCGCGCCGCTGTAAATCAGGATGGATACCGCGTTGGGATTCTCACATCCTTCTATATAGACCATCTTGTAGTTGCCCACGCCGCGCTCCTCGACGAGAGCGGCTTTTCCAAGGTCTTCTTCTTCAACCCCGTCCACTTTAGAGACAATATGCGCACCCGTAGCTTTTACTACTTTCTTGATTTCTTCTTCCTTGCATCTTCGGACTGCAAAAATGCCTTTCTTTGCAAGGTAGTGCATTCCAATATCGTCTATGCCTTTTTCGGTAAATACAACATTAGCTCCGCTTTTTGCAAGCGCTTCCACCTTCTCTTCCACAAGCTTGCTCTCTTCAAGCCTTGCTTCGCTTAACAATTCAGGCGAGTGGATTTTAAGCGTTGATTTAACCTGTGTTTTTTCAACTTCAATCCCGGTATCGAGGACTGCGATTCTTGCATTCTCAACCTTCTTTGGCATGTTTTTATGGGCTCTGGCTTTGTCGATCACAAGCCCGTGGACGAATTTTGTATCCTTTATACTGCCTCCGCGCTGGTGGATTATGTTGATGTTCTCCTTTACGTTGACCTTGCCGCGCTCTGTAATCGACTTGGCGGTCTGCACGCATAACTGGACAAGCGAATCCAGAGCAAGGTCTGCGCTTTTTCCTGTTAGAGCGGTTTTTGCGATGTTTTCAAGAACTTCATCTGAAGCATCAATAGCCAGTTCATCAAGGATTTCAAGCGCTTTCTCGGAGGCAAGGCTGTAGCCCCTTGTAATGGTTGCAGGGTGAACTCCCTGTTCTATCAATGCGTGGGCTTTGTTCAATAATTCTCCTGCAAGTACGACAGCGCTTGTGGTTCCGTCGCCAGCCTTATCTTCCTGGGTGCGGGCTACCTCTACCATCATCTTGGCAGCAGGGTGCTTTATGTCCATTGCCCGTAAAACCGTGGCGCCGTCATTGGTAATTACCACGTCGCCTACAGGATTCACAAGCATCTTGTCCATGCCTTTGGGACCGAGTGTGGTCCTGACCGCATCGGCTACTGCCTTTGCTGCCATGATATTTGACCCGAGTGCGTCTTTTCCCTGGGTTCTTGTTTTATCCTTGTCTAATATGATAATCGGCTGTCCGCTTAATTGCCCTGCCATAGGTATTCTCCTTTATAAATAATTAAATGCAGTTACGTCTTCGGCTTTTTCCAATAACGGATTTATGCCTTGAGTTTGTGTTGTTTCATGTTTATAGTTCTATAAAAAGATGTCGCTTATGAGGGTCATTTAGTTAGTTGTTGGTCGACATAGACACATCGAAGCAGTAGAAGCAGGCTTTATTTAACCAGCACCTTCATCTTTCTCGTCGTTTCAGCAACCCTGTCAAAGAATATCTTCTCCGTATCAAGGGGTCCTGGGTGAGCTTCAGGATGATACTGGACAGACATTATGTCCAGAGTTTTATGCTCAAGCCCTTCAACCGTGCCGTCATTGGTATTTAGCTGGGTGATCAGGACATCTTTTTCATCCATGCTGCTCTCGTTCACTGCATAGCCATGGTTTTGCGAGGTTATGTACACAATGCCCCTTTTTAAATCTTTAACAGGCTGGTTGGCTCCACGGTGCCCGAATTTCATCTTATATGTCTCTCCTCCAAGCGCGAGGGAAATAATCTGATGCCCTAAGCAGATGCCGAAAATGGGCAATCGTCCTGCCAGCTCTTTCACTACAGAGATGCCGTTCACCGCTTGCTGCGGGTCTCCAGGACCGTTGGATAGGAGTATTGCATCTGGCTCGTATTTCAGAATGTCCTTTACTTTTGTGGATGCTGGAACAACGGTGATATTGATTCCTCTCTTGTTTTGGCTTTTGATGATGTTCCTCTTTACGCCAAAATCCATGAGCACAATATTGCCCTCTCCTTCGTGTCCTTTTATCTGATAGGGCTCTTTGCATGTGACCCTGCCCACGAGATCCAAACTACCTATATCGGGCTGCTCCCTTGCAAGTCTAACGGCTTCTTCACCGTTGTCGTCACCGACAATTACAGCGGCTTTCATGGTGCCGCGCTCCCTTGTTTTTATTGTGAGCATGCGTGTATCAATACCCATGATGCCTGATTTTCCCTCGTCCTTTAAAAACTCATAGATGCTCCGCTTGGATTTATGATGGGAAGGATGGTCACAGGCTTCCCTTACTACCAAGCCCTCCGCCTGCATGCAGTCTGACTGGAAGGTCTCGCCGCTGATGCCGTAGTTGCCTATGAGGGGATAGGTGAACATCAATATCTGACCTTTGTACGATGGGTCTGTGAGGGCTTCCTCATAGCCTGTGTACTGCGTTGTGAAAACAAGCTCTCCCTGAACTATGCCCTCTACGCCTAAGCCTTCTCCTTTAACGAATGTTCCGTCTTCAAGCCCGAGTACAGCTTTCATGCCCGCTTAGAGGGTAAGGGGATGGTAAATAGGTTGCGATTTCCTTAATCGACCGAACAAAATAAGCAGATTTATATGATGATAATGCCTCAGATAACCTGTGAGGCTGGAGTATGATAAGTGTAAATGAAACTGGACTAAAAGCATTTAACGAAATGCTTGACAAAGCGAACGAATTGAACATAGAAGTGAACAAGCAGAAAAACGGCGCAACGGTTGCTGACGCTGGGATAAATGTAGCTGGGGGCTATGAAGCAGGCATGTACCTGTCGAGGATATGCCTTGCAGACCTGGCTGATATCAAGTATGTCGCATTTGACCTGGATGGTATTATGGTTCCTGCCATCAGAGTTAACACCGACCACCCGATAGTTGCGTGCATGGGTTCACAATACGCTGGATGGCGCATCAGCGTGGGAAAATATTTTGCCATGGGCTCAGGTCCGGCTCGCGCTCTCTCCCTGAATCCAAAGAAGCTCTATGCAGAGATCAACTACAAGGATTCCTTTGACCATGCGGTGCTCGTGCTTGAATCCGACAAGCTCCCGCCTGAAGAGGTCACGGATAAAATAGCAAAAGACTGCAACATAGATGCGCACAATCTTCATATTGTGGTGGCTCCTACCGCTTCGATAGCAGGTTCGGTGCAGATATCAGCCCGGATTGTGGAGACTGGCATCCATAAAATGGAGTCCATAGGCTTTGATATTAACACCATAAAAAGCGGTTACGGCATCGCTCCCATTTCCCCTATCGTGGGAGATAGTACGAAATGCATGGGCTCGACCAACGACTGCATTATATACTGTGGAAAGACGTATTATAACGTGAAGTACGATGTCGAGAAGGTGAAAGAACTGATTGTCAAGGTGCCTTCCGGTACCTCGTCTTCTTATGGAAAACCCTTCTTCACGACCTTCAAGGAAGCAGGCTTTGATTTCTTCAAGGTAGATGCTGGCGTTTTTGCCCCTGCTGAAATCACAATAAACGAGCTGAACAGTGCCAAGAGCTTTACAAGCGGCAAAATAAATCCAGAGGTGCTCTCGAAATCCTTCGGGATTTCGAAGCTTTAAAAGCTCTATGAATCTTTTTTCGTATCGCTGAAGAAAAGGTTGTATAGGCAAAAAACGCGATATACATGCCTCGTCCTTAAGTACGGGGTTTGTGACTGCAGGCGATAGGTATTATGTGCATCCAAAGAACGGCTAAAACCAATATAACAATTGCGGTGCTAAAAACGGGGGCACATTTTTTAAAATTGCCACTCTTTTTGACCTATAAAAAGAAAAAGTCAAGTAGTTATGTATATTCCATATGCGGCTAACAATACGCCAATAAA
>CAYSLW010000023.1:0-14348 GCA_964431955.1 uncultured Candidatus Methanoperedens sp.
ATCTCACGGCTGAGTTCAATCTCGCTGTTCATTGAGAGATATCCTTAATTTCCTTCCGCTTTTTTTCTTCCTTTTCTTTTGCCGCTTTTTCCGTGAACTCGGATATTAACTTAGTTATAATTTCGTCAATCTCCACAGCAA
Source organism: uncultured Candidatus Methanoperedens sp. (assembly GCA_964431955.1). GTDB lineage: Archaea > Halobacteriota > Methanosarcinia > Methanosarcinales > Methanoperedenaceae > Methanoperedens. Next base: position 142 of record CAYSLW010000023.1, read on the forward strand.
CAACGCTCTTTTTCTCCGGTTCTTTCAAATTCAAAATCAACGCAAGTTCGAGCGTCTTTTCATTCGTTTTTGAAGTAACAATGTTTGGCTCTTTTTTGAAATATTTCTTTAATTCTTTAACTGAATTCAACAGTTCTTTTTCGAAATTAACGGCATCGATTCCTTTATTGATGACAATGGGGATTGTCATCTCATAGCCCGCCGATACCGAACTGTGTTTTATCCATATCTCTTTCAAAAATTGTACATTGGGAACAGCTATCAGGTTCCCCTCTCTATCAAGTAAAACAGTGTTAAGGTCAGTGATTTCTATAACTTTCCCTGTGAAATTTTTTATTGATATCACATCTCCAATCTTATACTGCATCTGGAGATTCAAAAAAGAACGGGAGATAAAGTTCTGGAGGACATATAGTGCTGAGGCAATAAAACCGATACCAACGATTCCGATTAATAATATCAGGATGTCGGTTGAAATACCTACCTGCCTTATCCCCAAAATGATGCCAATCGCCCAGATAAGCACGAACACGTAATTTTTTATTCGCGCTACAAATAATGGGGAGCTTGGTTTCATTGCTTTTTCAATCATGGTTTTTGAAATTCCTGCAATGATGGCGGTCACTATAATAATTAAAATAAATATAAAAACATCATAAGCGAAAAGGTATAATTGTTCCTGACCAAGAAATTCCATACAATCTCCTCATAGATTATTATTTTTGATACTTTTATTCAGAAATAATACCATATCGATGAATAGTCATCAACATTTTCACTGTCAGCGTTCAATCTCCTGAGATAATCATATATTGAAACATCGGTGTAATTATATGGTTCGACCAGCGCATATCTGGATTCCCATGGATAGAACCTGTACACTCTCCTCCCGTCTTCCAGTATCATTATAACCTCATGGTCCTGCCAGGCGCGCAGATGAGATTTCCCAAGCCTTGGAACGTTAAAAACAGGCTCGTCCGTTCTCGCAAGTCCGGGAAGGAACCTTGCCTCCTCTTTTCTTTCCTGTTCAATCCTTGCAATGGGCACACGGTAATCTATGGTCTCATCTTTTCCTTTTGTGTTGAACGTATAATAAGGATCAATTCCTGACTTTTTTAATACTGTCCTCAACAGGCAGGATTCGTATCTTTTGCTGTTATAATAAGTAAAGACCTGCTGATTGTAGAGACTGATACCTGCTCTCTTTATTTTCTTTATGGCTTCCAGCGATTCGGGCGTAAGCTCCGTGGGATGCTCGAAATGCGTGACAATACATAATTCCCTTGTTCCAAGTTCATGATATTTGCTGAATGTTTCCACAAGCCCGCCTGTTATTCTCTGAGGCAAAGTTACAATAATTCTTGTACCTATCCTGATTCTTTCAACGTGTTCGATATCTGAGAGCTGAGAAAGCAGCCAGTTTATTGTGGCATCGTTCAAAGTAAGCGGGTCTCCTCCTGTAATCAGGACTTCAGTGATATTCTGGTTATCCCGAATCCATTTTATAGCGTTGGTCATCGTATCTGTTGAGAACACAGCATCTTTTATGTCGGTGATTTCCCAGTTCCTCTGGCAGTAAACGCATATCTGCGGACAGGAATCGAAGGGTTTGAGGATAAGTATCTGAGGATACCTGCGGGTGATTCCCTTTATCGGGCTTGTGGATTTTTCATCCATGAAATCCAAACTGGTGCCGCTTTCTTTTGTCTGGATGTAGTTCAAACAATAGGTTTCGCTGGGCAATACCTGCGCCCTTATCGCATGATCATACTTTCCGGTATTTTCCCTGTCAAAAAGCGAGAGATAATATGGGGTTATCTGGAACGGGATTTTGTGTTTCGTGGCGCACTCTAGCCCCTTCAATTCATCCGCGCTCAACCTTGCCACAGACTTCAGAGAATCAATATCCTTGATTATATTTTTAAGCTGCCATTTATAGTCCTGCCAGTCTTCCTCGCCTGCATCGAACAAGTCCATCATGAACATTTTATTATCATCCCTTTCTTTTATCAGCTCTTTATCCAGTCCGGTCTTATAACGCCTCATACCCCTTTCCATGTTCGATGCATATTCATCAAGGGATTTCATGCGCATAAGTGCGGCATCCATACCGCTTAATCTTAGAAATAAAGGCACTTCTTTTTCCGCATATAATTCCGATGCGCAGTTAACGCCTTTGAACAGAAAAATAAATTCCAAGAAAAACCCTTCATTCAGATCCTCGGATTTGAGTTTTTTCTTTGCTGCCCTGTATAAAGAATTCAAGGCTGAATAATTGGTGATTTCTTCATTCTCTGTCCGGATGATATTTTTAAGAACCCTGATGCTTTCCTTTGCATTATTCCTTTCAAGGAGATTTATATCTTTGAAGTGCTGGTCTGAGTAGATGTTAAAGAGATGTCTTTCAAAACTGTTCAGGTGATCGAACATCTTATTGCGCGCATCCTGCAAAGTTTCACTTGACCTGAGAATGCCGTAAATTTCAGGGTCGCTTTCCCATAGTGTTTCTATCAGTTTTGTTTTGTCGTATTCCAGCAATTCTTTCATCATTAACTCTCTCAGATTCGTTTTTCATACACCATAAAATGCCTTCCGGGTTTGTAGTAATCCCGCACAGCCAAATTTCCCTCAACCTCTATCGTCTTACCCACTCTATCACTGATATTTTTATACCCCATTTTCTCAAAGAGCTTCTGAGAAGGAAGGTTGACAGGGTCTATTGTTACTTCAATTCTTTTAAATCCCAGTTTCCTCAGAACATTTTCCACTTCCCTGACCAGTTTTCCTCCTATGCCCTGTCCCTGGTGAGAAGGAGTTACTCCAACCTCCCATAAAAAATATGTGCCCGGGAAACTCTGGGGAACGATTCCCATAGCAAACCCTATGATTTGCCCGTTTTCTTCTGCAATAAAGCAATAATCTCCGAAGTAGCGCAAAATGATTTTATAAACATGCTCCGGATAGTTCTCCATGGGCGGACATCCCGCAGTAAATTGGTGTACTTCTAAGAAGTCCTCCTGAGCTGCTTTTCTTATCCTCATCTGGACCCCCTCAATCTATTAACATTGTCAATCTTTGAATCGATTAAATCCTTAGTTCCTATGTCTTTCCTGTAATAAAATTTCCCTTCCACCTGAGAGATGGCTTTTTCCACTTTCTCATTGGCTTCTTCAATGGTCGGCGCTTTGGCGACAAAAGCAATTCCCCTCTCCGTCCCCGCGTTCAATTTACCCGTGTTATCCAGACCGCAGCTGTAATAATACTTAAGACCTTCAATTTTTTGAATGGCTTCCTTATCAAGATCCACCTCTAAGTTCTGATAGAGTTTTTCAGGATAACCTTCAGGCACTATGTATTTGCAGACTGTTGCCTGTTTTTCAAAATAAAGTTCCTGTTCTTCTCCTTTAAAAAGCTTGAGAATGACATCCAGAAGATTATTTTTTAATATAATGACCGTGTTCATCCATTCAGGATCTCCGGGTCTAAAATTATATTCAATTAATTTAACCCCCTTTGCAGTCACCATGAACTGACCATATAAAAAACCTGAACAGATTTCTCCTGTCTCTTTCTGAAAGCCATCAAGAGTCCCGCGGATAATTTCCAGTGCTTTTTCATAGTCTTTCTCTTCCATGAAAGGGAGGAGATGCCCATGTTGAGAATATGAGCCCATACTTGCGGTATTAGGTCCTTTTTCTCCAGGCAATAATTTCTTGAAATCCTGGACAGCAGGAGTGGGGAGAATATGCTCTCCATGGACAAAACATTGAACAGTGAATTCCTCCCCCTCTATTTTTTCTTCAATGATTACCTTTGAACTTCCTCCAATTCTATTGTTAATTACCTGCTGAATATATTCCCTGACTTCGTTTTCATCTTTTAACTGCTCCCCAAAAACCCTGACCCCAAGTCCTTCTGTGAGCCCGATTGGTTTTACTGCAACCTGCCAGTCCAGTTTTTTGGCATAATCAATAGCGCTTTGAGAATTATCAAAAACCTCAAACTCGGGAATAGCGGACGGCAGATATTTTTGAAGAAGTTTTCTGGTAAACTCCTTATTTGCTTCTAACTGAGCCGCGAGACGAACAGGTCCAAATGCTAAAATACGATTTGCCTCCAGCGCGTCAACAAGACCCCGGGAAAGAGGAGAAGCAGTCGTAATAATGACCATATCTATCTTGAGTTCCCGAGCATAGTTCACAATCGCAGAAACGTCATTAAAACTTCCTACCTGATAACCTTTCACCAGCGGTATGATACCTGGATTTCGGATATCCATATAAGAGAAAATCTCAATTTCAGGGTTACTGGAAAGATTTTCAATGGTAATCTGTTCTTTTGCCCAGCTGCCAACGACCAGTACACGTTTTACAGACAATTTATTTTTTTCATTCATTGTCTTTTATATCGGCTCTTCTTTCTATCCTGTCTGTATGCTCCGGAATTAGAGAAATCGTATCATCAAAGTCGCACAGCAGCTTCTCAACGCCAACAGCTTTGATCTCTTCTGCCTCTTCAAGTTTCAACTGCAGTTTACAAGCCTGGCAATTTCTATCGCAAAAGATAGGCTCATAGCTATCAGGTTCTTTGTACGTGGTAATAACCCCCTCATAATTCCTTAAAACTACTTTATTTGTGGACCATGATATCAGATAGGTTGGCATTACGCGGATTTTTCCCCCGCCGCCTGGAGCGTCTATAACATAAGAAGGAACTGCAAAACCGCTGGTGTGCCCGATTAAACTTTCCATGATCTCAATACCCTTGCCGACGGGAGTGCGGAAGTGTGATAATCCCTCTGATAGATCGCACTGGAATAAATAATATGGTCTGACCCTGTTCTGTACAAGTTTATGGACAAGCTTTTTCATTATCTTGGGGCAGTCGTTCACTCCAGCCAGCAGGACGGATTGATTGCCGAGAGGTATTCCAGCATCAGCCAGTTTCCGGAGAGCCTCTTTTGAAGATGATGTTATTGCCCTTGGATGGTTAAACTGCGTATTGACCCATAATGGATGGTGCTTCTTTAACATTGCTACCAATTCATCTGTTATACGATAGGGCAGCACAACAGGCATTCTCGTGCCTATGCGTATTACCTCAACGTGGGGGATTTTCTGCAATTCCGTAAGAATCCAGTCAAGGTATTCATCTGATAACATTAAAGGGTCGCCCCCTGATAGCAGGACATCCCGTACAGCAGGAGTATTTCTAATATATTCAATGCCCCTTAGAATTTCATCCTTATCAGGAATGTAATCAACATCACCAACTTTTCTTTTTCTTGTACATTGCCTGCAGTACATGGAGCAGATATTACTTACGAGGAACAAGACCCTGTCAGGATATCGATGGATAATTCCAGAGACAGGGCTATCTTTGTCCTCAGCTAAGGGGTCTTTCATTTCATATTTATCGATAACCAACTCCATTGATGAAGGAAAAGACTGCTTAAAAATAGGATCATTTTTATAGTCCTCAGTATCGATCAAAGATAAATAATATGGAGTTATACAAAGAGGAAACTTTGCTATAGTTTTTTCAAGAAGTTCCTTTTCGCTTTGCTCAAATTTAATACCTGTTAATTTCTCAAACGTGGGAATATCCCGTATGCAATGTTTTAACTGCCATTTCCAGTCTTTCCAGTTTGAAATCCGCGCTTGTGGACTGATTTTTTCTGCGATCTCCTGCTGTTTTTCATTATAAATAGTCATTCAATTACCTCCTTTTTTGGCTATTCCCCGGAATTAATTCCGGGGTCTTATTAAGATATATCGTCTGTGACGGGAAGGCGATTTCAACCCCAAGCTCTTCAAGCAGCTGCATTATCTTCAAATTAAATTCTTCCCTGACTGCGAGGGATTCAGCCCAGTCTATGGTCTTTGCGAAGCAGTAGATAAATATGTTTAATGAATACGCCCCGAAGTCGGTAAATCTTACCATATAAAACGAGTGGTCGAACTTTTCATCCTCTTCAATAATCTTTTTTATGCCTGCAACCACTTCCTTTACCTTGCTCACGGATGTCCCATACGTTATCCCGAGGTAGAAATTTATCCTGCGTTTTTTCATGGCTGAATAATTTATAATCCCGGTGTTGATGAACTGGCTGTTCGGGACTGTAACAAGAGCCTGGTCAAACCTGCGGACGCGGGTAGTCCTGAAACCTACATCCTCAACCGTGCCCTCGATATCTCCGATACTTATCCAGTCGCCAAGCTGGAAGGGTTTGTCGGAGAATATAGTGACCGAGCCAAAAAAATTGCTTACGGTATTCTGGGCGGCAAGCGCAAAAGCCAGACCCCCAAGACCCAGTCCAGCAAGCAGGGATGTTACATTATAACCAAAATTCTGAAGAATAAACAATATTCCCAGCGTAACAACGAGTATGCGAAGGCTTTTTACAACCAATGGGACGAGCTGGTCATCAATCGTACTTTTGCTTTTTTTTGCTTCTCTATAGAGGAAAAACGCTATGACGTCGATGATTTTGAAGATGAAATAAAGCATTATAAATGAAAATGCCAGAATGTAGATAGCATGCACAATATCTTTAATCTCTACAAGTCCAATTTTTTCAGGAAGCCCCAATGAAAGAATGGCAAGGTAGAAGCCCTGGAGCAATATCAGATAACCGAGCGGGGTTCTTAATGCATTAATAATCAGGTCGTCAAATTCGGTCTTTGTCTTTTTCACCAGAACGATTATTTTTTTATCTATGACATACAAGAAAATAGACCTTATTATAAAAGTAATAAGTAATATAATAAAAAATATTCCAAGCCTTCCGATAGAAACGCCAAATATATCTTGATTTAATATTTCTGCAATCACTGTCATCTCATTTTAGGCAATAGGGATAACCACATATAAACTTATCGATGACTTATTATTTACTATTCAGCAGGTTTTTCAATATCGTATTCGTCAAAGATTTCCCCGACCAGTTCCTCCAGAATATCTTCGATGGACAATAATCCGATGACCTTCCTGTCCTCATCCACCACCACTGAAATATTTATTTTCTTTTGCTGGAGTTCTTTAAGGATTGGATAAATTTTCCGCACAGCTTTCACAACCAGTATTGGGCGCAGAACCTGATGCACTTTTATCCTGCCCATCTCGTAATCCCTGAACTTCAGGAAATCCTTTGCATATACCATGCCTGCGATATCATCAAAATTCTTTCTGTAAACAGGTATCCTCGAATGACCCGATTCATTTATCAAAGCAAGCGCCGCATCTGAGGTCTTTGATTCTTCGATGCATACCATACTCTCTTTCGGAGTCATCACCTCACTTGCCTTCTTGTCTGAAAATTCAAAGACGTTGTGGATTATCTCCCTTTCGTGTTTTTCAATAGTCCCTTCCTTTTCCCCCACCTTCAGCATCATTTTAATTTTTTCCTCAGTAACGAATGGGTTTTTCATTCGTTCTTTTCCACCAAAAAGTAGAATTAAGAAATTTATGAACTCTGTTAAAATCACCACAATTGGTTTAAGAATATAGATAAGCAGTTTTATAGGCTTTGCTGCCCGCAACGATATTGATTCGGAATGCCTTGAAGCAAGCGTCTTTGGGAAAACTTCGCTGAAAACAAGGATCAGCAGGGTCATTACGCCTGTGGCTATCGCAATCCCGCTGCTTCCAAAAGTACGGAGCGCAGCGTCTGCCGCAAGAACCGAAGCGGTGATATTGACGATATTGTTGCCTATCAGGATTGCGGTCAGGAACTGTTCTGGATTTTCAAGTAGTTTAATAAGTATTGCTGCATTTTTATTCCCGCTATCTGCCAGATGCCTGATCCGTATTTTATTCACAGAAATAAGTGCGGTCTCTGAGCCTGAGAAAAAGGCAGAAAGCACAATCAGCATAGATATTGTTAAAATTTCAATTGTAATCCTGGGGTCCATTAGCTGTTCAATCACTTCTAATAATAAGCCCAATGGTTTAAAAATTTAACTGGAAAAAAAATAACTGATTCTAATTATATTATACATTAGATTATTATTTCGCCGAAATATTTATATAGAATTGCAAACAAGCTTATATTTGTACATGGTAATAGTATAAAATTTTAATGGAGGTTGTTTATGGCAGGACAATTATCAGGACAGCCAATCTTGATTTTAAGAGAAGGCAGTCAGAGGACAAAAGGAAGAGAAGCTCAAAATAATAACATCATGGCAGCTAAAGCAGTAGCAGCGGCGGTCAGGACTACACTCGGGCCAAAGGGGATGGATAAAATGCTCGTGGATTCGCTTGGAGATATCGTTATCACAAACGATGGCGCAACAATCCTTAAGGAAATGGATATTGAGCACCCTGCTGCAAAGATGATCGTGGAAGTCGCAAAGACACAGGATGATGAAGTTGGGGATGGCACAACCACGGCAGCGGTTCTTGCAGGTGAATTCTTAAAGAATGCAGAAGAACTCTTAGAGCAGGGTGTACATCCCACCGTCATCGCAAACGGGTACAGGCTTGCATCAATAAAAGCCAAGGAAATCCTTCAAACGCTCGCAAAGCCCGTGAGCATGAATGACAGGGATTTATTATTAAAAATCGCCGCTACCGCAATGACAGGAAAAGCAACTGAGGCATCCAGGGATGTTTTCGCCAATCTGGCAGTAAATGCCGTATTAGCGGTGGTTGATACCGAAAACGGTAAAAAAACAGTAGATATTGAAGACATCAAAGTTGAAAAGAAAATGGGAGGCAATGTGGAAGCATCAGAATTGATCGAAGGCATGGTAATAGATAAAGAAAGAGTCCATACCAACATGCCGAAGAAGGTCAAGGATGCAAAGATACTCCTCCTTAATGAATCACTTGAAATCAAAAAGACAGAGGTAGATGCTGAAATCTCAATAAAATCGCCAGACCAGCTCCAATTGTTCCTTGACCAGGAAGAACAGATGCTCCACGACATGGTAAACAAAATAATTGACAGCGGTGCGAACGTGGTCTTCGTGCAGAAAGGGATCGATGACATCGCACAGCATTACCTTGCAAAAGCTGGCGTGTATGCGGCACGCCGTGTAAAGAAGAGCGACATGGATAAACTTGCACGCGCAGCAGGTGCAAAGGTACTTAATAGCTTAAAGGAAATCAACGAATCAGACCTTGGCAAGGCGGGTCTTGTGGAAGAGAAAAAGATCGGCGACGAAGCCATGACGTATGTTACAGAATGCCATAGCCCCAAGGCAGTCTCAATCATCCTTCGCGGCGGAACAGAACATGTGGCAGATGAAGCTGAGCGTGCGCTGCATGATGCGCTGCGTGTGGTCGGCGTTGCAATCGAGGATGAGACGCTTGTAGCAGGCGCGGGTTCGCCGGAGATTGAATTAGCCCTGAGGCTAAAGGAATACTCAGCCACATTGACAGGCAGGGAACAACTGGCAGTGAGCAAGTTTGCCGAGGCACTTGAAATTATCCCAATATCCTTAGCGGAGAATGCGGGTCTTGACCCAATTAATATGCTTGTAGAGATGCGAAGCCAGCATGAGAAAGGCAACAAAACAGCAGGCTTGAACGTGTTCACAGGTAAAGTTGTGGATATGTGGGAGGAAGGTGTCGTTGAGCCTTACAGAGTGAAGATACAGGCAATAAGTTCAGGCACAGAAGCAGCCACCATGATCCTGCGCATCGATGATGTGCTATCCAGCAAATCCGCACCAGGAGGTGGCATGCCGCCAGGTGGACCCGGAGGCATGGGAGAAATGGGCGGAATGGACTGAATTCCCACATGGCTCAAGAATCTTAAAATCAGAAACTCTTCTTGAAAAAGTTTCTCGCTTTCTAACAAACCATGACATGGCTCTGCTTGCAAGTGCAGGAATAAGTGTGGCTACAGGGTATAGTCTCTGCTCCTGCGGTACTGATAGTAGGCGGGGCGTATATGGTTGTAAAAACCGCAGGGTCAGTGATATCTTCTGCCTTAAATAAAGAAAGAAAAGAAACGGGAAAAGCTATAACAGATTAATGACCTATCAAAATGCATGGAAAAAGACACGTGCAAAAAAATTAAACCTGCTGAATTCTATGATATCGCGGCACAGTGGGGTTTTTATGGACTGGAAAGAGGCGGTCTTACAGGGAAAAAAGACAATGTCAGAAAATACTGGGAAGACATCGAAATCAAATTAACAGTATGCGGCTCAATTGAAAAACTCTTGACAAAGAAGAATGTAATCCGTATAGTTGATCTTGGCTGCGGCAGCGGTGAAGGTTTTGAGATGCTTACACATGTTCCGGTCAGCAAGCCCCTAAGTTCCGGTAAACAGTGTTTCGTTTTATCTCCGGACCAAATCTCTTACACAGGAGTTGATGTCAGTGAATCTATGATTCAGCAGGGCAGGAGAAACTATGAAAATCGGAATAATGTGCGATTCGAACAGGCAGATCTGAACAAAGGCTTTCCGCTCATGGATGAGCAGACATTTGACATTTACTTCTCATCCTACTCATCTCTTTCGCATCTTGTGCCAGATAAGCTCCAGATACTTGTTGAGGAGATATTCAATCATGCCGAACCGGGCGCTCTCGTAGTTTTTGATTTATTCGGAAAATATTCTCTTGAATGGACAAAGTACTGGAACGAAAGCAGAGCGATGCTCCCCTACAACATGGCATATCTTATTCCACCTGAATTACGCAGCAAAGAACCCGTTCAATGGTACGATGTGTGCTACTGGACCCCTTCCATGCTATTTCAAATGCTTGATAATGCTGCGAAAAATACAGAAACATGCATGCAGATAGTTCAATGCATTGATCGCTCTATTTTTGTGGGCAGGCATATGGAAACTGGTCTATTTGGTGCGCCGTGTTTTAATTATCGCTATCAGATCAACCGCTTTTTCGACCGCGATTATAGAGGGGAACTCGATCACCTGACCATAGACCTTGACTGGTGTGATGAGCTGGGGAAAACACAGCCCCATGTATGGGCACGTTTACAGGACTATAAAGAAAAATGGAATTGCGTGATAAATCTTGTTGAGGCGCTGCTTCATGGAAATGACGGCACTGTATCGCATCTTATCGAGACAACGCCACATGACATCTCAAACGAGCTAAAGCTCCTGACATGGCTTTACAGGAACGCGCACCGATTTCCGGTAGTGGATTTCTGGGCAAGCGTGATGGGACCGCAAATTGCAGTAATCCTGCGCAATATAGAGATGTCCCTCGGGCATGCGCAAGGCTGCGGACATGGTTTATTATGCGTTGTCGAGATTACAGACTCAGGCACTTTTCAAACATCTGATCCCTCCATGTACTTTTATCTAATTACCCAACCCCTAAAATTTCATATAGTTTCTTACCTTTAACATTTATCGCATCGAGCTTATCCAATACATCCGACTTTTTGAGATATATCTCGCTTCGCTCCCCTTTTTCATCTTCCGCTTTTAGAGAGAGTTCTTCCCCGAATGGACTGTGTTCTTTTATACCAGCAATTATCGGAGCGAAGAGCTCTGCGACTTTCTGCATAAGTTCAAAGACGATATTCTCTTTGATCACATCTTTGCCATTCAGATGGATATATTCTAATCGTTGTTTTTTTGAATATAGCTTGTTCGTTTGCTCCTGTATTTTTTCTCCCAGTTCACGCAGCCTCAAAATGTTGAGCACACTTTTCAATTCCGGAACTGCCTGAATATTCTTTTCGACCCCATTTTCTTCAGCGCGGTATACCTCGATTTCGAATTCATCATTGAAATCCATTTTCAACCTGAAGCGTTCCGCTCCGGTTTCGAGTCTTTTCTTGAAGACCACTTCAAGTTCTTTTCCTGAAAGGACAAGGTCGCTGAGAAGATAATCATCAATGCTGACAATATCGGGCACTTCTTCCTTTTTCAGAAAAGGTTTTTTCATCCTGGCAGGAATCTCAACGCCCCTGACAAAATCAAAGGCTTTGACATGACCGTCCCAGAACGGGATATCTGAAGATGCAATTTCAAATACACAAATAATATCGCCTTCGCAATCAATCTGAACTTTTGCAGAATAGCCTTCTACAGTGGCATTAAGAGCATATTTCTTATTAATTATTTGGACAGGATCCTGAGTCAAAAAAGATTCCAGCGTTTTCCGGTTATCCTCATCAGCTTCATCTACTTTTTTTTCTAATTGAGCGATTTCCTGGAGTATTTCATCCGATATCTTATTCTTACCATCTTCTATGGATTTCTTGAGATATTCCCTGCTCTTATCAGAATACTGAATGATGATTTCCTGTTCTTTGCTCCTTCCGACGGCATCTGAAATTGCGTTCTCGACTGTCAGAAGAAAAACATCCATCTCATCCAGCGCAGAGTTCTTCAGTCGCCGCCTGTCAATTATTGTTTTTTTGAGTTCTAAAACTGTATTTTCGAGGGATATCGCCTTAACGCTGGTATCGGTGAAATTGTCCAGCAGTCCAAGGAAATCTTTTTGCAGCGGGAATTCTGTGGAATCTCCGTATAGGTATTTCATTATAAGTCACTCCGTATCATAGAATTTAGCTTTCCGTTTGCAAGTTTTATATGGCAAAATACACCAAAATTTGCAATTTTATGCCTTCACACATCATTAATTGTCTCTTCTTGCATAAAACCATATCGTTGTTTCTCGAATTCAATAGCCACAATGACCATCAAATTTATATTATTATAATTCAAATATAAGTCAATGAATCTCATGGCAAGTCTAAAGACGGCTTTTTTAATATCAGGATGTGTTAAAAAACATAGCTGGCGGAATTATTGTTTTTTTGTCCAGTCCATTTAAAGCAAAAATATGAACGACATACCATTCTCCAATCCAGAAATATTTTCATTGGTTATTCTTCCCCTGTTTATTTTTATTGCAAGGGTTTTGGATGTTACGTTTGGAACTCTCCGCATTATATTTGTTTCGAGAGGTAGAAAATTACTCGCCCCGCTGTTTGGGTTTTTTGAAATAATTATCTGGCTTTTTGCGATTGGAGAAATTTTTCAAAATTATTCAAATATTACATATTATCTTGCCTACGCAGGCGGTTTCGCCTTGGGAAATTTTGTTGGCATCTGGATAGAAGAAAAGATGGCTATTGGAACACTTGTGGTACGAGTAATTACCAGAAAAAATGAAGCCCAGCTAATAGAGTCTCTTATATCTGAAGGTTATGGTGTCACGAGTGTGGATGCCCACGGCAAAACCGGTAAGGTAAAAATTATCTTCACGATTATAAAACGCAGGAATATGCAGGATGTGCTGGCAATCATTAATAAATTCGATCCAAATGCGTTTTATTCTATAGAAGAGGTACAGTCGGCAAGCAAAGGGGTATTTCCCTCTACCAAATACCATTATAATTTTCCAAAGTTATTCAGGCTGCAAAGACCTGGGAAATAATAGTATGGGTTTTTATATATGCCGAAATGTTTAATAATAAAGAATTCAACATAACAATATGGCAATTGAAACAATAATCTTATTTTTGGTGATTGCATCTGTTATTGCCGTATATTATGTCTTAAAAAGTATAAAGTATTTGATTGCCAACACTGTGCTGGGCATCATTCTCCTTGCTGTAAGCAACGTTATTTTTAAAATAGGTGTCGCGTATACGATTCCAGTAATACTGGTTTGCGCCTTCGGAGGGATCCCCGGAGCAATACTTGTGATACTGCTTCATGTATTAGGCGTGGCTTTCTGACCGAATTTCCAGAATATTCACTTTCGGTGCCTTGATGCCATGTTTGGAAAATTCATTCCAGGCTCTTTTGGTCACATCAGATTCAAACTCGAACTCATATCTCAAATCATTCACATAAGCCTTGGCTCTAAGGCGTTTGTAGAAAGGATAATCCTTCATAAGAACAGTAATAGGGCGCTTCATAGAAATATAAACATATTTTGAGGTCGCAACTGATTCTTTTAATATTTTCATAGCCAGAACTGCGTTTGAATCTGAATCAACGAACATATCAATGACCACCATCATTTCTGGCGCCCCGGCGTTTGCGCTTGCTACTGCCTGGGTGAAAATCAGGTAATTAGGTGCGGATACAAGATTATCGTCAGGCGTTACGAGTTTGGTAGCTCTTATTCCGATATCAGTGACTTCGCCGTAATAATCCCCCATTTTTAGCTTATCCCCTACCTGGTAAGGTTTTTCAAGCGTAATTACTATTCCACCTATTATGTCAGCGAATAGGTCCTTAAGCCCAAAGCCA
>CAYSLW010000024.1:0-2319 GCA_964431955.1 uncultured Candidatus Methanoperedens sp.
CGCATACCTGTCGTTTGATAAAACTTTCCTAAAGTTTTAGCGACACCTCGCTTTACCCGGTGTTCGGGTATGGCGTGCCATACCCCTCGTTTGAAAACCGATGATAATAAAAAAAAGAAAATAGAAGGTATATTACCTTCTTTTCCTGCCGCCTCTTTTGTCTCGTGAATCTCTGCTGCCTCCTCCGCCCCCATATCCGCCCCGCCTGAATCCGCCATAACCGCCTTGCGGTTCACCGCTCCCGTACATGCTGCCATATCCCCCCCCGCCACCGCGTCCACGTTCGAATCCTCCGCTGCGTCTTGGTCGCTCAGGCTGTTCTACATGCCTTTCTGAAACATTGGGTTCAGTATTAACTTCCGGTAGTGTTTCTTCGGATAGCAGCATCTTACCATATTTTCCTATGTTCAATCTCATAGAGTTCCTGACAACTGAAATATAACCGTTCTGGATTGATATCGTATCCCCGACTGCTATTTTCCCTATCTGGTCATCCCATAAAGATAACAAGATGCTTCCGGTTGCATCGGCGACTTTCACTTCGCAGACGCGCTTATCACCGAATTTTGATTGTATGTCCTTTACCTCTCCTATTTCGATAACTTTAAGAGTGGCGTTAACATTTTTTGAATTCTCGGTCATGTCCTTTACATTCAAATTTGTGGGTGTTGTTTCCATTTTAATACCTTGTTTTGATTTAACTTCCTGCCTCCCCAAAAGTTTCCTTTGCTGGTTCTTTGAGTTAGAAGAAGTATTTTCTAAAATGTTAGCATATTTAATATACTTTCCGCAGAACAATCTAAAACGACTAAACGACTGGATGCCTAAAACTCAAACTCCATACCATCGTACCCGAGAGGCCATTCTTTAACAGATTCATCATAAAGTTTTTCATGCGTTTTCATCCATGGTCTTCAGCGGAATCCTCTTGTTGAACTCGGTTATTCCACGAAGTAAATCCTGCTGCGTCAGGACGGTTCTTTCGGTTATAAGACCGTTAAGTACGGCTTCCCTTACAATCATGCGGAGATCGGAACCAGAGTATCCTTCGGTTTTCGAAGCAATCTCCCCGGTGTTAAAGCTGCCCTCAATATCACGAAGCACGATATCAAGTATCTTCTTCCTCATGTCCTTGTCCGGAAGCGTGAATTCTACTATCTCATCAAACCGCCTCCATGCAGCATGGTCAAGTATCGTGGGACTGTTTGTCGCGCCGATGAGAAGGACACCGTGCTCCACTAAGCTTATCTCGTCTATGGCTTTCAGCAGCGTATTCACAGCCCTCTTTAATGCAGCGTGCTCATCCGTTGCGCGAGCCTTTGCCACGAAATCGAACTCATCAATGAAAAGTATGCACGGGTTCAGGCGTTTTGCAAGTTCAAAGACCCGGTCTATGTTCTTGGCTGTCTCGCCGAGATACTGGTCTGCTATCTGTGAGAGTCTTACCTCGACTATTGGTATGCCGAGCTTTCCTGAAAGGGCGCGTGCAACAGAGGTTTTACCGGTTCCGGGAGGACCCACGAATAAGAGCTTTCCTATTTCACGAAGACCAATCCGTTTCAGGTAGTCGCGATACTGGATTGCCTTGACGATTTTCTCAATCTCCGTTTCCTGTTCTTTTGTGAGTACAAGGTTTCTCAAATTCTGCTTGATGTCCTCGGGTGCCGCTATATGGGCGAGCTTGAGCATCTCCTCAGAACCATTTTCAGATTCTATGCTCTTGATAAGGGAGGCTATCCATTCCCGCCCGCTTTCTTTTGGCATATTGGAAGCTTTTGCCTTCTCATAGCTCACAGGAAGTGAGTCATAGTTTTCAAAAAAGGAAGCCAGCACGGGGTTCTTATTAATGTCTTTAATCGCCTCAGGATGCTTTGAAAGCCATTTTGCTGCAAGGTCGAAAACAGTGAGTTTTATCTGTGAGCCGAACTCTTCAAACTCAAGAAAGGGCAGCGTTTTTGTGCTGTTCTTTACATTCTCAAGACCATAGATACTTCTTATGTCGCCTTCAGTGACGTAAATGGGACGCTTTACAGTTTTTTCTTTTTCGTCCCAGTAGTGCTTTCGTATTTTCTGCGGGAGGTCGTCTACTCCAAGCTTATCTGACTGGTTGTACAGATGTGCGGTCAGCACCAGTTCGGTTATTAAAAGTTTGTCATCTGTCATATTGAACTTCATTATTATGTTTCTAAATCAGATATAGTTTACTCAAAGAATTTAATCCAATTCTGGCTGTGTCGCCTCTCCGTAAAGAATAAATACCATAATGCAATCTTTGGATGCAATCATCACGATTAATTATTAAAAAGTAATATATATAAA
>CAYSLW010000024.1:2419-14316 GCA_964431955.1 uncultured Candidatus Methanoperedens sp.
TAAATACGGGGTTTTTCTCGGAGAAAAATGAAGGAAATACGAATACACGGCCGCGGCGGACAGGGCTCGGTAACAGCGGCTGAACTTCTAGCAGTGGCTGCCTTTGAGGACGGGAAATACAGCCAGGCTTTTCCCGCCTTTGGAGTAGAAAGAAGAGGCGCTCCTGTAATGGCTTTTGTGCGCCTGGATGATAAACCCATACGCTTGCGAAGCCAGATATACGAACCTGACTATGTGATAGTCCAGGATGCTACCCTTGTGGATGTAGTTAATGTTGCCGCAGGAGCTAAACCTGATGGGATTATTCTTATAAACACTGAAAAAAGCCCGGAATCATTCACGCTTAATACAAAAGCTTCTATTAAAACGCTTGACGCCACAAAACTTGCAATGGATATCATAGGAAAACCCATTGTTAATACTACGCTGGTAGGAGCATTCGCAGGCATTAGCGGTCTCATAAATCCTGAATCCATAAAAAACGCGGTTATGGAACGTTTTCCCGGAAAAGTTGGAGAAAAGAATGCAGCGGCTATCCAGGCAGCATACGACCTGATGGGGGCACAGCGATGAAACTGGTTATTAAGACGGTTGTTAGACCCGGAAGTACGAGGGTCAATAAGACCGGAGCATGGCGTTCATTCATGCCTGTCTTTGACAATAAGCTGTGCAGCAAATGCGGAATCTGTGCCATGTATTGTCCGGAAGGCATCGTGTACAAATCAGAGAACGGATATTTTGAACCGGATTATGAGTACTGCAAAGGCTGCGGCATCTGTGCAAACGAGTGCCCCAAGAAAGCGATTCAGATGGTGCTGGAGGGGAAATGAGAAAAAGAATGACCGTGGTTGAAGGTTCATATGCTGTGGCGCATGCTGTCAAGATATGCAAACCCAACGTGATTTCAGCATACCCTATAACCCCGCAGACGCACATAGTGGAGGATTTGGCACAGTTTGTTGCAGACGGCGAAATGCGTTGCGAGTTTATGAATGTCGAGTCCGAGTTCTCAGCCATCTCAGCAATGATTGGAGCCAGCGCAGCAGGAGCAAGAACATATTCCTCGACTTCTTCGCAGGGACTTGCGCTGATGCATGAAGCGTTGTTCAATGCCTCAGGCATGAGATTACCCATTGTTATGACAGTGGTGAACAGGGCGCTTTCCGCGCCAATCAATATATGGAACGACCAGCAGGACTCGATTTCTCAAAGGGACACGGGCTGGATTCAGCTCTATGCAGAGGATGTACAGGAAGCTGCGGATATGCTACCTCAGCTTTATAAAATAGCAGAAGACGCAGATGTTTTGTTGCCTGCCATGGCATGCATGGACGCGTTCATTTTATCCCATGTTTATGAGCCTGTCATTTTACTTGAACAGAGCCTGACAGATGAATTCCTGCCTTCGTTTTCTCCTGAGAACGTGCTTGACCCAAAAAATCCAATGACATTCGGGGCTTTCGCCGACCCGAGCACTTATACAGAGTTCAGGTACAAGCAGGAGAAAGCCATGGGCGTAGCTTTGAAGAAGATAGAAGAAGTAGCCAATGAATTCAGGGATGTATATGGACGATATTACGGAGGTCTTATCGACGGCTATGCACTCGATGATGCAGAGATTCTGATAATGGCGATGGGCTCTGTTATAGGCACGATAAAGGATACCATAGATGTATTACGCAGCGAGGGTGAAAGCGTGGGTCTTCTCAAGGTCAGGTCGTTCAGACCTTTCCCCACCGATGCTGTCCGGTCTGCTTTGAAAAACGCCAAGGTAGTTATCACGCTTGATAAGAACATTTCCATAGGCAAAAATGAAGGCGCACTCTGCACAGAGGTTAAAGCATGCCTTTATAATACCGATATTCGAGTTCCAGTTATGGGCTTCATGCTTGGGCACGGAGGCAGGGATATTCCTATGAGCACGATTAAGAAAATAGTCAATAAAGCAAAGTTAGTGGAAAAGGGGATATTTGTGGAGAGCGAATACGCAGATTTGAGGGAGGAACTATTATGAGCCTGCTTGCTCCGGGACACAGAGGATGCGCAGGATGCTGCGATGCCCTTGCAGGAAAGTTCGTGCTTGATGCCATCGGCGAGGACTGTATTGTTGTCTCCCCCACAGGCTGCCTTGAGGTTTTTACCACGCCTTATCCCGAATCTGCATGGGGCGTGCCCTGGATACATTCGCTGTTTGAGAATGCAGCGGCTGTGGCTTCCGGCGTGGAGGCAGCGCTTAAGTCGCTCGGGAAAAAGAACAATACAAAGATTCTGGCAATCGGCGGAGACGGAGCCACCTTAGACATCGGGCTTCAGGCTATCTCAGGTGCATTTGAGCGGGGACATGATTTTACCTATATCTGCGTGGATAATGAGGCGTACATGAATACCGGCATCCAGAGAAGTAGCGCCACGCCGTTGTATGCAAGCACGACCACAAGCCCTGCTGGTAAGGTTTCCTTCGGGAATCCCCAGCATAAGAAAAATATGCCTGCAATCATAGCAGCGCACGGCTCGCCCTACGTGGCTACCGCCTCGGTGTCGTATGCGCCTGACATGATGCGAAAGATAAAAAAGGCAGCAGAAACGAAGGGTCCCACATACGTTCATGTGCATGCGCCCTGCTGCACGGGCTGGAAGTTTGAGAGCTCAAAGACCATCGAGGTGGGAAGGCTTGCTGTTGAGACTGCGATGTGGCCTCTCTACGAGATGAAGAACAGCGTTGTTACAAACGTGCTGAAGTTGAAGGACAGGAAGCCTGTCGAGGAGTATCTTAAAGCGCAGGGGAGGTTCAAGCATCTCTTTACCATGGAAGGCGGGCAAGAGGAGATCAAGAAGATTCAGGCGATTGCGGACTGGAATGTGAAGCACTTTGGGTTGGAGTGAATGCAATAAACAACTAACTTAATTCAATGCAAATCTATCATTCCTTTATTTATTTTCTGTGTCCTAAAGCCGATTGCGTATAACGTTCTCAGCATAAAAGAAGTTTTGCCGAAGACAAAATTTGGGTGAGTGCCGCAAGGCACGAACCTTTTATGTTGTGTTATCTCCTGACCTTCAGGGTTTTATAGACTACATCTCAAAAAGTTCCTCTTCCAATTCTTGTTGCATAAAAATATGTCGATGTTATGTCATAAAGCAATGCGGATGACCCTGTTTCCAGATGCTTTATTTTATTGAATATCTGTATGCAAACATCAACTATGCCTTCTGGAACTAACTTTTTTGTGGTATCCATTACTGCACCAAGGTTTGTGGAATTTAATTTGCTGGCAGCAATTTTTGTGAAATCCCCCAAAGCTGTATTCTGGTACCATTTGGAAAACATAGTCATGGTTTCTCTATCGATTATATGATTGATAGAAAGTGATGCAAGAACCTCTCCAACTGGAAGTCCTCTTCTTGGAATAAAGTCGTTCAAAAGCTGGATGATTCCAAATTGACTTAATAAAGTGTATAGAATTGCTAGAGTTTTGTAGCTTATTAAAGTCGGAATCTCAGGTTATATGAAGTGCCCGCATACTGTCCTATCAATATCCACGAAATATGATGATGAATCTCCCCTGTAACATGAGGTTCATCGTACTTGTGTTCACACAATTCCTTTATACTCAGGAAATTAAAGTCTTCCTCCAATTCCTCTTGAGTGAAGAAATGTAGATACTTATCTTTTTGAAATGAATGGGACTCATCTTGAACGGGAATGCCTTTTCCGTATTCTTCAAGATCATTTATGGAAAGAACATTAAGGAATAATAATCCGCCAGGTCTTAGAACTTTTTTGATTTTCTTTATAAGTCTTTCTCCTTCAGCAGGTCTTAATAAGTGATAGAGATTTGCGATAAATATAACATCGTATCTATCTTCGCTCAATTCTGCGAAATCACAACAATGAAATTTTATGTTCTCATTTAAAATTTTGTGGTAGGTATTTCTTGCCATGTCGATAGCTTTTTCTGAATTGTCAATTCCCAAAATGATACATCTGAGATGCTTTGAGAAATACAAAACATCACGGCCATAGCCACAGCCAATGTCTAATATACTTAATCTCTCTTTGGTTGATTCGTATTTTTGTAAATATCTAGCTGCAACAATGGCTAACTCACTTGGTCTCTCTCCCCAAACACGTTCATTATTTTTATATTCATTATTCCAAAACATATATTTCCAATTCCTCTTTGCGGGCATTTCATATAACGGCATCGGTGTATGCGAAGTTGCGTTTTATAAAAATGGCCAGAAAGCGTCGCCTCCGAATAATTCCTCACGGATCTCGTCCTTCTCCTCTTCTGTATAGTCGTCATTATGACGTATCTCATTATATCTTAACATCTTTTCCATAAGTTCCGGTTTTAATTTGAGCATTTTGTTCTCGAGCGATTTGTATCCTGATACTACTTTCCGTTCTGCCAGAAACTTATAGAACTCCAATAGGGCAGTATATACACCGTTAAATATTTTCTCATCAATATCTCCTGTTTTGAATATGAATTTATGCATAATCGGTTTGAAATATTCTCTTACTCCGACTATATCATCATTGAAAAAATACTCGCTACCATACGATTTCCAAATAAAATCCAATATGTAATTAAGTGTGAACAATATATCATATTTCTCAGCTGAAGTATAATTGGGATTCCGTGCAAGAACGAATTTGAACGCCTCGATTTTATCACGATTATAAATCCGGACTTGTTTTTCGTATTCTTCCATATCATCTTTATTTTCTAATTTTTCAAGATACCCATGATCTGTTTCTCTAAGAAGATACGCTTCCCAATTCTTCAACTGCTTGCTCTTAAGCATTAGTTTACATGCTTCATAGTTGTTAAGCGTAATCTCATCTTTTTGATTTAGCTCGAGTGATTTCTCCAGCATGGTTTTTGCTGCATCTAAATTACCACGGATCATCTCGAACCAGCCCATATTACAGTAAAATCTATGGTTTGAATCACATAAATCTAATGCCTTCTGTTGAGTCTCAAGAGCTTTCTCCATGTCGCCCAGACAGGAATAACAATAGCTAATAGAATCATACACCTTCGCTTTATCTCTTTCGAACTCCATAAGCTGGTTATAATATTCAATTGCCATTTCAAATCGGAGATGTTTTTCCAAAAACTCGCAGGTGTCATAATAGGTATCTATTAATTTTTTCTTAGAAAAATGCGTCTTTAAGGACTGTAGCCCTTTGTCTATGGATTCTTTTCCGATCTTATCCCTACCCTCTTTTATATACCTATACCCTAATTCGATTAATGCGGGATAATACTCAGGACAAACCTTGAGAATCTCCTTTAAACAATCTATTCTCTCCTGCCCGACTAAAGGAGCACTTAGAAGAGGCATCATGTCGTGGGCTATCAGTCCTGAATAATCCAAATCCGCAATTTGCCAAGATTCTGTATTCTCAATGCTTTTCTTCTTCTCCCTTTGTTTGTTTTCTTTTAATCCACATTTCCTCTTTCCCATTAAAATCCCCTCTCGAATTTAGGTGCCACAACCAATTTCGCCTAACGTTTTGGCGGATAATGCGAAGTTGCAGAGCAATTTGGGTGAGCACAGCGAACCGCATATCCCTCTGTTATCCGACCCGAAGGGCAAGCGACTGAAGGGAGCGCAGAGTTGGCAAACAGTGTTCATGTTTTTATATCCTCTGTTGTTTGCCAATTTTGGATAACTCGCTCATATCCGAACTTGAGTTCGTATATCCTTCTATTTTGGCATTATATTATATCTGAACTTATGTTCGTCTATACCATCATTTGTCTGACCAGTCTCAAGCATTTCTTACTTCCTTTTTCATGATTATAAATCAAGTGGGCTCTTTACCCAGAGAACGGTTACTTTTTTCTCGCTCTTATCAAAATCGTTATCAGGAGAATTAACAGCGAATATCCGAACCCAGGAGCTTCTTTTGTTTCTGTGGGCGAAGCTGCAGGGGTAATAGTCTCCGTAACTGTGGGCGTCACTTCCATCGTCGGCGCAGCAGTGGGAGTAATTATCGCAGGAGGCAAAACCCCGGAGTAGGCGTACACAACTCCGCCTTTAGTTGCAGCGTAAAGCATATTTCCAGAAATGGCTGGAGAGGTTATGTAATCCTTATCCTTCTGCCCTGTCAGGTTTCTCCACAGCATTCGTCCCGTATTCGCATCCAGGGCATAGATGAAATTATTTTTTGAGCCGAAATAAACGATGTCATTTGAAATCGCAGGCGATGATTCGACAAATCCTGATGCTGCGAACTTCCATTTCAGCATGCCAGTGTTTAAATCTATCGAATACAGGTTGGAATCCTTTGAACCCACAAAGATTGTACCGTCTTTTATTGAGGGCGATGATTCGACATTGCTTCCCGTGGAATACTTCCATTTCAGTGTGCCTCTGATCGCTGTGAGCGCATAGATGCTGCCGTCGTTTGAACCAATAACTACTAACCCATCTGCAATAGCAGGAGAGGATTTAAGCGCGCTCACACCAGTGTCGTAGCGCCATTTCTCTTTTCCGTTTGCTGCGTCAAGCGCAATTACCACGCCGCCGTTGGTTCCAAAGACAATAATCCCATCTCCGGCAGCGGGGGAGGATTCAATTGGTTTTCCAGTAAGGGTTTCCCATAACGGTTCGCCAATTCGAACATCGAAAGCATAAAACGAGCCGCTCTTAGACCCCTCATAAGCCAGATTATTTATTACGGCAGCCGAGGAAATATATCCATCCGTTGAGTTCTTATAAATCCATTTTATAGTACCATCTTTTGTATCTATGGCATAGAATCGGTTGTCATCAGCTCCGATATACAAAACCCCATCCACAACAGCGGGAACTGATTTTACAAAACCATTGGTCGGGGTTCTCCAGAGTTCGCGACCCGATTTTGCATCTATGGCATGGATTCCGCCGTTTGAACCTATATATAGTACATCGTTTACTATTACCGGGGACGAATCCGTATCAAACCTGAGGTCAAAAGTCCATTTCACGACAAGCGGCGGATTGACCTCATCGGTCGTAAAGCCTGAATGCGATGGGTCCTTTTTAAACATGCTCCAGTCCAAAGCAAAAGCCGGTGTAATAATCATCGACACTAACAACAAACATATAACCATTCTCATATTTGCTTCTCCCAATTTCTTACAATTGTTTTAACTTATAACGAGCCAGAGTATGTGAAGGGTCTAATTCAAGGACTTTCTTAAAATGGTTCATGGCTTCCCCCTCCCTACCAAGTTCCTTGAGCGCCAATCCCTTTTCATACCATGATTTTGTGTTGCTGGAGTTAATCTCGATAGACTTATCAAAAGCCCTGATAGCCTCATTTTTCCTCTCGAGTTCCTTGAGAATAACACCTTTTTCATGCCATAATGTTGAATTATTCGGATTTAACACAATTGCTTTTTCATATGCACCCAGCGCTGTATCATACGCTTTCATGGCATCGTATCGCCTATCAAGGGCAGCAAGGTCGCTTCCTTTAAGTCCCCATACCTTCCCTTTTCCAAACCATGCGTTCCAGTTTGCCTCATCAATCTTAAGTGCCTTATCAAGTAAACCAAAACTCTCGGCATATTGCCTCCTGGTGCCTATAATCAATCCTTTGCGAGCCATGGCGCCTGCATGATTAGGATCAAGTTCAAGCACCTTCTCATACGCTGATAGCGCCAATGCCTCCTTTCCAAACTCAGAGAGGATTAATCCCTTCTCAAACCAGATTTTTGAGTTATTCGGACCTATCGCAAGCAGCCTGTCATATATCTTCAAGGCTTCAGCATCCTTTTTCAATTCCCTTAACATCATTGCTTTTTCAGACAGCAATTTCGTATTTTCAGGTTCAGATTCCAGCACTTTATCGTATGCCACAAGTGCTTCATCCAATCTTTCCAGATTCAACAGTATGAAACCCTTCTCATGCCAGGCTTTTATGTTATCGGGGTCAAGTTTCAGAATCGCCTCATAAGAGTCAAGAGCCGGAAGGTATTGTTCAAGTGTAAGGTGTATCGATGCTTTACCATACCACGCTTTCAGATTTTTTGGGTCAAGGTTCAGAATGTTCCCATATGCTTCAAGGGCGCTGTCGTATTTGCCTGAACGCTTGTAGTCTTCTGCTTCCTGCAATAAATCCTTTTTCTTGAAAAACCCGCTTAATTTCATGTATATTACCTCAATCTCGAATCATAATCCTGTTTAATGTTCTGTTTGTAGAGTATTTTTTACAGTATAAATCTTTCTCTATCTGCATTGTGGAAATGAAAAAACAAGATTTTATATCCTAACCAACAAGAATATATAGACGTTCAAACATTACGAAACCAGCATTACCAGTAACCACTAATTGCCGCATGTTTTGGAGGACTTAAATGCTGAAAGTTAACAACCTGGTTAAAGACTATGTAATCGATTCTGATACAATCAGAGTCCTGGATGGACTAAGTTTCGACATAAAAGAGGGTGAAATCCTGAGTATCATCGGGAGAAGCGGAGGGGGAAAATCAACGATACTGAAGGTCTTGCGAGGCATTGAGCCATTTGCGGGGGGCAGTTTTGAGCTTGACGGATTCACGGTTAAACCCGATGCAACGCCTGCGGATATCAAGAAACTGCGGAAAATGACCGCCATTCATCTTCAGAGAAATTTCGGGCTCTGGTCGGGTGCTGCTTATGAAAACGTACTTCGCAGGCTCTATGCAGAGAAATTCGGATACGAGGTGCTGCCTGAAAAAGATGCACCGTATTATGATGAATTGTATGAGAAAAGCCTGGAGTATTTGAAACTTGTAAACCTTGATAAGAAAGCAGAGCATTCTTCAGCAGTGCTGAGCGGGGGAGAAAAGCAGAGATTGTTAATCGCAAGGCAGCTCGCTGCAAACCCTCATCTTCTTCTTCTGGACGAGCCCGCGACCATGACCTGCCCTGCAACAAAACAGGGAGTTCTCGATACAATAAAGAATGTGAATAAGAAATTGAAGCTCAAGACCTTAGTGGTTTCTCATTTGCCTGAGGTTCACGCCTACCTTGCCCATCGCGTGCTCTGGCTTGAAAGCGGGAAGATAATAGAGGAAGGAGAGCCAGAATATGTATTAAAGAAATTTGTTAAGAAAATGAAACCTGCCGTTCCTATGCCTGAGCGCAAATCCGATAATACTGTAATCAAGGTCAGCAACCTCTCCAAGAGGTACTGGCTTATCAGGCAGGGGGAAGTGCTTGACCTTGACAGCATCGATCTTGATTTCAAAGAGGGCGAGATTGCCGCGCTGATAGGTCCAAGCGGTGCCGGGAAAACCACGCTTCTTCATGCCATGGATGGACTCGTGTATCCCGATGAAGGTGAAATAGAATTCTTAGTTGATAACGACTGGGTTGAAATGTCCACCTATTCCCCAAAGAGGATGGAGGTCAGAAGGATTACAAGTATCATGTACCAGGAGTTCGCACTATCGCCCCATTCCACGATAAAACAGCAGCTTGCATACAAATTGGGTGTAAAGGGGCAGAACGTTGTAGAAGAATCAAGAAAGCGTGCTAAAGAGCTTGGTATCTCGGATAAAGACCTTGATGAACTGTATAAGATGACCGATTTGCCAGAGGAAAATTCTAAAGAGACGCTTGCAAGAATGGGTTTTACGCCTGCCATCCTTGGAGTACTTTTCCCAAGCTATCCGCTTACCGAAGTGCTGAATTATGCAAAACCCATCTTTGAGGCTGTGGCTTTACCACTGGAGGTTCTTGATGCCAAGCCTTATCAGATAAGCGGGGGCGAGAATGTGAGAGCTGCTTTGGCTTTAGCATTAGCTTCAAAACCCTCTGTTCTTTTACTGGATGAACCTTTCGGCGACCTTGACCCGATAACGCTGCGGGATGTTGCGAATTCCCTTAAGAATATAAATAAGAAGTTCAATACCACCATTATATTCATAAGCCATCATATTGATTTCATAAAAGAAGTTGCACAGAGAGCGATATTGATTGACAAAGGGCATATCGTTATGGACGGGAATCCGAAAGAAGTTTGCAACGAGTTCATAAAAGCCAGCGAAGCAATATACCTTTACAAATGCCTTGAAGATTATTCTCCAAAAACCCAAGTCTCGGTTCAGGGATAACTATTTGCTGACGTAATTACATTTTTTACAAGAATGACAGGTTCCAGAAAAACATTAATTTATATTGCAGCAGTTTTTATCTTGCTGTTCATAATAGCCGGGAGCTTCTATATAATTCTGGGCGGCAAGGACTTCGGCATCTCAAGAGACAGGGTTGAAGTGATCTATGTGCAGGGAGTGATGCTGACAGGCAGCATCCCCATTGGATTTGGAATCGCCACGTCTGAGGAGATAACAAAAAGCCTGAAGGATGCATCTGATGATGACGGAGTTAAAGCCATCGTGATGCGGATAAACAGCCCTGGAGGTTCTCCTGCAGCAGCAGAGGAGATTGTGGCAGCAATGAAAAAAATTAAGAAACCCATTGTAATATCCATGGGCGATGTGGCAGCCAGCGCAGCCTATTATATAAGCGCCCCTGCCGACAGGATAATCGCCAACCCTGCTACCATTACAGGCAGTATAGGGGTTATATGGGTGTTCCAGAACAGGTCAGCATTCTATGAAAAAGACGGCTCCTCGTTCTATATCTCAAAATCGGGCGAGTTCAAGGACATGGGTGGGGACTGGCGTGGTTTATCTGATGAAGAAAAACGGTATGCAGACCAGACCATAGCTGAGGTATACAGCCGTTTTGTGAATGAAGTGGCAGAAGGCAGGAACCTTTCTTTAAGTAAGGTCAAAGACATTTCAGACGGCAGGGTATATACGGGCGCAAAAGCCAAGGAACTTGGATTGGTGGATGATTTCGGAAGCCTTGATGATGCGATAGACATTGCCGCCTCCCTTGGAGGAATAGTAGGCAAACCAGAAGTTACCTATGCCAATAAACCGTCGCTTTCGCGATTGTTATTCAGCGGGGAAAAAATTGATATTTCTAAGTTTACAAGCTATTATTATGAGAGCCCGTACGGAAGGCTGATCTCGATATCTTAGTTTCGTTTTTCGCGCGGCGCATCTCGTGGAATGGCGCTGCTGGCGTCTGTGGGCGCAGGGATGCTTTTGGTTCGGTGGGGGTCATGGAATGGTGTGTTTCGGCGCAGATTTTTATGAATGTAAGAGGAGGGAGGATTAAAACGATGGATGCGGGTTTTGTTACATTAAGTGGGGGGATAACGTGACTGCTCTCGATGGAGTTCTCGTGCATCCATTAGTGCATCTTGAACCAGAATAACAATTACAGCGCTAAATATGGGCCGTAAATGAATCTACTAAAAAAGGGGACGGATATGCGCCGCGCAAAGCGATACGACGGCGCATCGGGTTTTTGCGGAAGCACCACAAATTAATTTAGCGAAATTTATAAATTTCAGACAAGATTTACAGGATTTACAGGATTAGATTAAAAATTTATCCTGTAAATCCTGTTATCCTGTCGAACGGTGCCTTTGTCTATAATTTTTTATGAAAACAAGTGTTTGTTTTGCTTAAAATTAGAAAATAAAGAATTTTATCGAATTTGCCACAGGCTCAACTGAAAAGAAACAAAGAAAACGTCTTTGCTCAACTATATCAACATCCGCTTGAAGCTCTTTTCTTTATTCGAGATTTAAATTCTTCTTTTGAAATCCCTTTGAAATCAGCAAGGCGGCGGTAATGCTCTCTAATATGTTCCGCACTTATGTCCTCAATTGATACTTTGTCCATAAGCATATTTAGAACATCATCGAATGTCCAAAAACCAAATTTATAATCCGATAACCTTTCTTTTGTGTTCAAATTTATTGTAATGGTTGTTGGCATAATTAAAACAATTGTTTTAATTGATATTAAATTTATCGATGCGGCGCTATC